>JAJXSV010000230.1 GCA_021784375.1 Actinomycetes bacterium
CCTCGCGGCTCACGAGGAAGGAGCCGCGGGCCATGACGTCGTGCTGCAGGTCCCAGTCGGCGGCCGTCGTCTCGAGCAAGGGCTTGCTGAGCGAGAGACCGGCGTTGTTCACGACGATGTCGATGCCACCGAAAGCCAGCACGCCCGCGGCGAGCGCGGCCTTGATGGCGTCCTCCTCGGTGACATCCACGGCCACACCGATGGAAACATCATGCGAGCCGAGCTCACGCGCCACGCGCTCGGCGGCCTCGCCGTCACGATCGGCAACGATGACGCAGGCGCCCTTGTCGCGCAAGGCGAAGGCGATGGCGCGGCCGATGCCACTGCCTCCACCGGTGACGAAGGCGACGCGGCCAGCGAGCTCCTTGGGCTTGGGCATGCGCTGCAGCTTGGCCTCCTCGAGCGCCCAGTACTCGATGCGGAATTTCTCCGCCTCGCTGATGGGCGCGTACGTCGAAAGCGCCTCGGCGCCGCGCATCACGTTGATGGCGTTGATGTAGAACTCGCCGGCCACGCGTGCCGTCTGCTTGTCCTTGCCGAAGGAGAACATGCCGACGCCGGGTACCAGAATGATGGCCGGGTCAGCACCACGCATGGCCGGTGAGTCGGCGTTCGCGTGACGGTTGTAGTAGGCCGCGTACTGCTCGCGATAGGCCAGGTGAGCCGCCTTGGCGGCGGCGATGGTGTCCTCGACGCTGACGTCGCTGGGAACGTCGACGACGAGCGGCGAGACCTTGGTGCGCAGGAAGTGATCGGGGCAGGAGGTGCCGAGCGCCGCCAGGCGGACCAGCGCCTCACTGCCAACGAATTCCAGCACCGCATCGGTGTCGAAGAAGTGACCGACCTGGATCATGTCGGTACTCGCGAGGCCACGGAGGGTGGGTGCGAGTGCTGCGGCCTTGGCCAGGCGCGCACCCTCCTCGAGCGGCTGGCGTGAGGCCAGCTGGGCACCGAAGGGCGCGGGTTTGCCGTTTTCCACGATGAATTTCTCGGCCCGCTTGATGGCTTCGAGCGAGCGCTGCTCGGTCTCCTCGGAGGTGGCGCCCCACGTCGTCAGGCCGTGGCCGCCGAGCACGCAGCCGTGAGCCTTGGGATTCGCGGCCTTGATGGCGGCGATATCGAGGCCCAACTGGAAGCCGGGACGACGCCAGTCGACCCACACGATCTCGTCGCCGAAGCATTCGCGGGTGAGGCGCGGGCCATCTGCCGCGGTCGCAAAGGCGATGATGGAATCGGGGTGCAGGTGATCAACATGATCGGCGTCGACCAGCCCATGCATGGCGGTATCGATCGAGGGTGCTGCTCCCCCACGACCGACCAGGCAATGGTCGAAGCGTTCCACCATCTCGTCCTCGAACTCCACGCCTCGGTACACGGACTGCAGCCCACGCAGTCGATCGACGTAGAGCACGGCCAGACCACCGCGCTTGAGCGTGCCGAGGTCGCCGCCGGAGCCCTTCACGTACATGACGAGCGCCTGTTCGCCGGTGGCCGGATCCGTCTGCAGGCCCTTGGCCGAGGCGTTGCCACCCGCATAGTTCGTCACCTTGGGATCGGCGCCCAGACGGTTGCAACGGGCAATGAGGTCGTCAACGAAGTCGGTCATCACGCACCCCATCCGGCCTGGGCGCCACCGACGCGCTCACTGGCGATCTGCTGCATGTAGCCACTCCGCTTGAAGGCGGCCATGGGGTTGGGGTCCAGTCCCCGATCCTCGCGCCATTCAGCGAGCAGCGGGCGCACGTCGGTGTTGTAGGCGTCCATGAGGACGTCGTTGGCGGCGAGCACGTCACCCGCGACCTGCGCGGCCCTGAGCGCGTCCAGATCGACGAGCGCGGCCTTCGCCACCTGCTCCTGCACGTTCATGATCGAGCGGATCTGACCGGGGATCTTGTCCTCGATGTTGTGGCACTGGTCGAGCACGTACGACACGGGCGTGTCCACGGCGAAGCCACCACCGGTGTGCACCTCGTGCATGATGCGGAAGAGTTGGAAGGGATCGGCCGCACCGACGATGAGGTCGTCGTCCGCGTAGAAGCGCGAATTGAAGTCGAAGGCATACAGCTTCTGTGCGCGCAACAACAGCGCCACGATGAATTCGATGTTGGTGCCGGGCGCATGGTGACCGGTGTCGACGACGACACCTGCACGTTCACCGAGCTGCATGCAGTGCATGTACGACGTGCCCCAATCCGGTACGTCCGTGTGATAGAACGCCGGCTCGAAGAACTTGTACTCCAGCACCATGCGCTGCTCGCCGGACAGGCGGTCATAGGCCTTCTGCAGGGCGTCGTGCAGGCGATCCTGGCGCTCACGGATGGAGTCCTGGCCGGGATAGTTGGTGCCATCAGCGAACCACAATTTGAGATCACGAACGCCGGTGGTGTCCATGATGTCGATGCACTCGTACAGGTGGTCGATGGCCTTGGCACGAATGGCCGGGTCCGGGTTGCAGACGCTGCCCAGCTTGTAGTCGTTGTCCTGGAAGACGTTGGCATTGATGGTGCCGATGGCGATGCCGACTTCCTTGGCGTACGCGGCGAAGTGTGCGTAGTCGTCGACCTTGTCCCACGGGATGTGCAGGGCGCAGGTGGGGACGGTGCCGGTGTAGAGGTTCACCTGGGCAGCGTCGGCGATCTTCTCGTAGGGGTTGCGCGGCGTGCCCGGCGAGCCGAAGACCTTGAAGCGCGTGCCCGAGTTGCCGTAGGCCCAGGAGGGGACCTCGATGGCGAGTCGGTCGAGGATGGATTTGGCGTACGCCGCGGTGCTCATGTCAGGTCCTTCAAGCGAGGCGAATTAAAACGTTTTAAGTCAAGTTGAACGGTATTATCGTGGTATTTCCGCGTCAAGAGGCACATATCGCATAAATGCATTGAGACGATTCAAGCCAAGTGGAAGATCTCGGCCAGGCGCAGGAAGCCCTCGTCCGGGCGCTGACCGTCCAGCTCCTCGAAGAACTCCCCCATCTCGGCCTGCCAGCGCGCGTTCACCTCAGTGGTGGCCATGCCGGCCTGTGCGGCGGCGAGGTCCGGGGTCTCGAGGTACCCGATGAGGGTGCCGTCGCTACGGTCGAGGAACAACGAGTAGTTCGTCCAACCGGTGGCAGCCAGCGCCGCGCGCATCTCGGGCCACACATGACGATGGCGTTCGACGTACTCGTCCATGCGCTCAAGGCGCACCTTGAGCCGGAAGCAAACGCGTTCCATAATCGTCTCCACGCAATGCCGGGGTGGCTGCGGCATCGTGATGCCGCAGCCACCGACGGGGTTAGTAGATCTTCTTGAAGGTGGCGATGTTCGCCTTGGTGAAGGTGAAGGGGTCACCGAGGTAGGTGATGCCGCCTGCGACGACCTTGTAGGTCTTGGCGCCGGCCTTGAAGGTGGTCTTGAACTTGCCACTCGCCTTCAGCGCAGCCGCGTACACCGCGACGTAGCCGAGATCGATGGGGTTCCACAGGCCGACCTTCTCCACCGTGCCGTCTTCGATGTAGGGCGCCATCTGGCTGGGCAGGCCCAGACCGGTCACCTTGACCGCGCTCTTGGCCTTCTGCTTCTCCTGGGCCGCGGCGAGAACGCCGACCGTCGTCGGGGCGATGATGCCGGCGACGTCCGGATGCTCGGTCAGGATCTGCTGGTACACCGTGGCCGACTTGGTCGGGTTGTCATCGCCGTAGTAGACGGACTTGTCGACCGTGCCACCGACCCAGGACATGTTCGGGTACTTGCTCGTGAGGTACGGGCCCATGGCGGCGATCCAGGCGTTCTGGTTGGCAGCCGTGGCGGCGGCGGACAGGATCGCGATCTTGCCCTTGCTGCCGGTGGCCTGGGCGATCCAGTCGACCTCAGCCGTTCCGATGCGGTCACTGGCGGCCGGGAGGATCGCGACGGTGCGGGCCTTGGCATCGGTGACGTCAGCGTCGGAGGTGACGATGGTGATGCCCTTGGCCTGTGCCTTCTTCAGCGAGGGCACGATGGCGTTCTGATCCGCAGCCGAGATGACGAGCGCATTGAACTTCTTCTGGATCACCTGATTGATGAACTGGACCTGTGCGGGGCCAGTTGCCTCAGTGGGGCCAAGGTAGGTGCATGTGGCCTTGATTTCCTTGCATGCCTTCTGTGCACCTTGGTTCCATGCGGTGAAGTAGCCGTTGTTGATCGCCTTCGGCATGATGGCGATCTTCAGGCCGGCCTTGATTCCGGTGCCGGCGGCGTTCGCCGGGGCAGCGATGCCCGCGGCCACCACGATGGCGGAGGCGGCGGCAATCGCTTTGAGACCCTTGTACTGCATTCACTGACTCCCTATTAGTGAACCCCCACCGTGATCGACGGGGGAATCGATGGGACTAGCCGCGGATGGCGATCAGTCGATCGCGGCGGCGCCGCGCGAGCGCGGCGAGCTGCGGGATGGTGACGGACGCGAGCAGCAGTCCGCCTGCAACCACCTGCAGGGCGTTGGCCGAGA
>JAJXSV010000231.1 GCA_021784375.1 Actinomycetes bacterium
GGTGAAGACGCTGGTGCTGGACGAGGCCGACGAGATGCTCGACATGGGCTTCCTGCCCGACGTCGAGACCCTCGTCAACGCCACCTCCCCGGCCCGCCAGACCATGCTCTTCTCGGCCACCATGCCGGGCGTCATCGTCACCATGGCGCGTCGCTACATGTCGAATCCCACGCACATCCGTGCCAGCGATCCCGAGGACGCCGGTGCCACCGTCGACACCGTGGAGCTCCACGTGTGGCAGGCGCACATGCTGGACAAGCCCGAACTGGTGGCGCGCGTGCTGCAGGCCGAGGGCCGTGGCCTCACCATCATCTTCACCCATACCAAGCGCCGTGCGCAGGAGTTGGCCGACAATCTGGCGGAGCGTGGGTTCGCCGCAGCGGCGGTGCACGGTGATCTGGGCCAGGGCGCACGTGAGCAAGCACTGCGCGCCTTCCGCGCCGGCAAGGTGGATGTGCTTGTGGCCACCGACGTGGCTGCCCGCGGCATCGATGTGGACGACGTCACGCACGTCATCAACTACGAATGCCCGGACGACGACCGCACCTTCCTGCACCGGATCGGCCGCACCGGTCGCGCCGGGGCCAGCGGCGTGGCCATCACGCTGGTGGACTGGGCCGACCTCACACGTTGGCACCTCATCAACAAGACCCTCGGCCTGGCCTTCCACGACCCCATCGAGACCTACTCCAGCTCGGAGCACGTCTACACCGGTCTCAACATCCCCAAGGACGCCACCGGCCGTCTCAGCAAGGCCAAGCAGACCCGTGCCGGTCTGGCCGCGGAGGCCATTGAGGACCTGGGTGAAACCGGCAAGCGCCACAGCAAGAGTGGCTCGCGGGACGGTCGCGACAACCGCGGCCGTGGCCCACGTGACGCCGCCAAGCCGCGCGACGAGCGCCGCGACCGCAAGCCCCGAGAGGACCGACCCTCGCACGGAGATGCACCACGTGCAGAGACCGAGCCGCGGGCACCGCGTACGGATCGTCAGCGCCGGCGTACGCGCGGTGGCGGCTCCGAGGCCTAGGCGGGCGGGAGACGCCTCAGGACACCAGCAGGCGCTTGGCGAATTCGCGATAGGCATTGAGCGCCAGCGGGGGCTGCGGGATGACCATCGACACGGGCAGCTGGCTGGCGTCGATTCCCGCTCCCCCGATGGCCAGCAGGCCGCGGAAATCCAGGGCCGGATTCACAAATCGTCGCACCTCGTCCATGGACATGAGCAGTTGCGCCTCCGCCCGCGGCGAATGCTGACGCACGGGCATCAGCACCACATCTGCAGCTGCCAGGGCATTCTGGGTGAGCAGCCCCAAGGCGGATGCGCAGTCAAGGATGATCCAGTCGTAGTCGTCCACCACAGGAGCCAGCGCCTGGCGCAGCAACTGCTCACGTCCTGAGCGCGTCACCAAGGAGGCTTCTGCTCCCGAGAGTTCCAGTGTCGCGGGCAGCACATCCAGGCCGGCATCGGTATCGAGCATGGCGTCCGTCACCGGCAGTGCGCGCACCAGCACGTCGAAGAGCGAACAGGACAAGGTCTCGGCGTCGATGGCGAACGCCCGCGTCAGGTGGGCCCGGGCATCAAGATCCACGGCCAGTACCCGCTGCCCGAGATCCACCATCATGCTCGCGATACCCACGGCAGCACTGGTCTTGCCGGAAGCGCTCGCCGGATTGGCCAGGGCCAGCAGGCGTGCCATCAATGCGCCAGTCCGATGAAGCCCTCGACCGAGTTGGCGAGCAGTTGCACCCCGATGGCGGCAAGCAGCAGACCCATGATGCGCGAGAAGACCATGATGCCTCCGGTACCGGCAATACGCGCGATGAAGCCCGAGAAGCGCATGGCGATCCAGATCATGATGTGCACGGCCAGCACGGCCGCGGCCAGCGCCACCCACTTGGGCGCAGTGTCGGCCTGCCGCGAGTAGAGGATGGTGGCAACGATGGCACCCGGACCGGCGAGCAGTGGGGTGCCCAATGGCACCAATGCCACCGATACGTCGTTGACGGCTTCGTTCTGCGTCTGTTCGGCTCCGGTCAGCAACTGCAGCGCGATGAGCAGGAGCAGCAGCCCACCCGCTCCCTGCAGGGCCGGCAGTGAAATCTTGAGGTACTGCAACACCTGCTCACCGAGCAGGGCGAACGCGACGATCACTGCCAGTGAGGTGGCGGTCGCCATGCGCGCGATATGCGCGCGCTGTTCGCGCGTCTTGCCCTGCGCGAGTGCCATGAAGATGGGCACGATGCCGGGCGGATCCATGATCACGAAGATCGTGACAAGTGCGGAACCGAAAACCCGCATGTCCATCAGCGCACCCATGGCAAAATCCTAAGTGCTGCAAGGGCTTGCGGCCCTTAGTGCATCGAGAACCAGAACATGGCGAGGATGGCGCCGCTCACAATGATGATGAAGGCGATGTACCAAGCCCGCATGACGCGGGATGACCGGTACTCACCCATGAGGCGGCGATCGGCGGAGATGCCGTACATGTAGACCATGAGCGGCAGCAGCAGCACCGCATTCAGCACCTGTGAGGCCACCAACACCGTCACAAGAGGTACGCCCGGCAGCAGGATCATGGCAGCGGCGATGATCGTGACTGCGGTGAAGGTGCCGTAGAACAGCGGCGCCTCGCGCGGCGAGTCGTCGAGCGCGGCCGGGCGCCCGGTGAGATCGCTCATGGCGTAGGCCGTGGAGAGGGGCAGGATGGAAGCCGCCAGCAGCGCCGCACCGATGAGTCCGATGGCGAACAGTGCCTGCGCCAGATCACCCGCCAAGGGCTTGAGTGCACGAGCGGCGTCGGACGCGTCGTTGATGGAGATGCCCTCACGGTTCAAGGTGGCGGCACAGGTGACGATGACGAAGAACCCGATGACCGCGGTGAGGATGGAGCCCACCCAAACGTCCATGCGCAGGTGACGGAGGTCGTCGCGCGTGAGTCGCTTGTCGACGGCATAGGACTGGATGAAGGTGAGGCCCCAGGGCGCCAGTGTGGTGCCGAGGGTGGCGGTGGCCATGAAAGTGGCATCGCCGGTCAAGGGCATGCTGGGAACGATGGAACCGCGGAGGGCCTGACCCCAGTCGGGATGCGCGAGGAAGGCCGCGAGCACGTAACAGATGAAGACCGCACTGAGCGCGAAGAAGACACGCTCGATCTTGCCGAAATTCCCGCGCGTGACGAGCAAGGTGACGACGATGGCAGCCAACGGCACGCTCACGTACTTGGTGAGGCCGAAGAGCTCACCCGCGGCCGCAATACCCGCGAACTCGGCGGCCATGGTGCCGAGGTTGGCCAGCATGAGTGTGGTGGCACTGAGCGCACCGGCACGAGCGCCGTATTTCTGGCGGATCAGGCCGATGAGGCCCTGACGCGTGACGACGCCGATGCGGGCACCGAGATCCTGAAACAGCACCAGCGCAACCGTGGACACGATGAGCGTCCAGATCATCTGGTAGCCGTACTTGGCGCCCAGCACCGAGTAGGTGGTGATGCCGGCGGGATCGTCGTCGGAGAGGCCGGCGATGACGCCGGGTCCCATCACCGCGAGGAAGGCGAGCAGCCCGGCCCTGCGGTGCGAGTTGCGGACATCGCCCGTCATGACAGGCCTCCGGGGTTCTGCCAGGGCCAGCGCCGATCCTCGCCACCGACGAGAGCATCGATGAGGTCGTCGGCATGGATCTGACCGACCGGCTTCTGCTCGTCGTCGACCACAACGATCGACGAACCACGGTTGTTGGTGAACTCCTCCAGGACCTCTTCGATGGATGTGTCGGCGAGCACGGCGGTGGGGAAGGGCGGGCCCACGATCTCGGCGAGCACGCGATCGCCCGCCTCCACCAGCTCGATGACCGGCACGTGATCGAGCAACTTGCCCTCGCCGTCGATCACCACGACGCCGTCCAGGGAGCGCCGGTCGTCGTGGGCCAGCAACAGGCGCAGGGCGTCCCGCGCGGATTGCGACTCGTTCACGACCAGCATGTCGGTGTTCATGATGCCGCCGGCACTCTCATCGTCATAGGAGGCGATGAGGCGCAGGTTGTCCGAGGCCTCCTCGGACATCTCCGAGAGCACGGATTCGCGATGGTCATCACTGAGTTCACGGAGCACCTCGGCGCCTTCGTCCGGCTCCATCAGCTCCAGGTAGTCGGCAGCCTTGTCGGCATCCAGGCCTCGGAACAGCGCCACCAGTTCCGGCGACTCCATCTCCTCGAGCACATCGGCCGCCACCTCGGGTTCGAGCAGCTCGAGCAGGGCTTCCTGCTCACGGCCGCTGAGATCCTCGATCAGGTCGGCCAGATCCGCGGGGCGCATCTGCCCCAACTTCGAGCGCGACGAAACCGTGCGCACCGGGCCCACGCCCTCGGCGAGCGAATCCACGGCCGCCCCATCAAGCCCATCGCAGGGGATGAATGATGAACGGTAGCCGCCGGGGACGAGGCGACGCACGAAGGAA
>JAJXSV010000232.1 GCA_021784375.1 Actinomycetes bacterium
TACGGCGTCGTGGCCGTCATCTTCGCGGAGTGCGGCATCCTCCTGGGCTTCGTGCTCCCCGGCGACTCACTGATCTTCGCCCTCGGCATGCTCACGGCGACCGGTGTCATCTCGCAGCCCATCGGCATCTCCCTGACCTTGGTCGCCATCGCGGCGATCGCAGGCAACATGACCGGCTATTGGCTGGGGGCCTCCATGGGGCCCCGGATCTTCAAGACCGATGCCCGATTCTTCAAGCCGCAGTACGTGGATCGCACGTCGGTGTTCTTCGAGCGCTACGGCAACCGAGCCATCATCTTCGCCCGCTTCGTGCCCATCGTGCGCACGGTGATCACGGCGCTCGCGGGCGTGGGGCGCATGGACAGGGGCCGATTCTTCAAGTTCACGGCCATCGGCGGCATCATCTGGGTCGTCGGCAACGGCCTGCTCGGCTACTGGCTGGGCAATGTCGACTTCATCCGCAACAACCTGCAGGCATCACTCATCCTGATCGTGATCGTGAGCTTCATCCCGATCATCGTCGAGGGCTTGCGCATGCGCCGCGAGCAGCGCAACGGCTGACGGCACCCGAACACACTGAAGGGCTCGGTCGACCTGCACCAGAGAGGTCGAGGGAGCCCTTCAGCGTTGGCGGTACTAGCCCTTGAGCTTGCGCTCGGCGGCCTGCACCACGTTCGCCACGAGCATGGCACGCGTCATCGGCCCGGTGCCTCCCGGCATCGGCGCGAGCCAGCCCGCGGTCTCACGGACATCGGGGTGCACGTCGCCGAGGAGCCCGGCATCTGTGCGCGTGATGCCGACGTCGAGGATGGCGGCACCCGGGCGCACCATGTCCGGCGTGAGCATGTGCGGCACGCCAGCAGCCATGACGACGATGTCGGCCCGCTTGGTGTGGAAGGCCAGGTCGCGCGTGCCCGTGTGGCACAGCGTGACGGTCGCGTTCTCCGACTTGCGCGTGAGCAGGAGTCCCAGGGGCCGGCCCACGGTGACGCCACGGCCGACGACGACGACCTCAGCGCCCTTGATCGGCACCTGGTAGCGCCGGAGCAGTTCGACGATGCCGGCCGGGGTACAGGGAAGCGGGGCGGGGATGCCGAGCACGAGACGGCCCAGGTTCACCGGGTGCAGTCCGTCGGCGTCCTTGTCCGGGTCGATGGCCTCGAGGGCGGCGTCGGAATCGAGGCCCTTGGGCAGCGGCAACTGCACGATGTAGCCGGTGCAGCTGTCGTTCGCATTGAGTTCATCGAGCGCACGCATGACCTCGGCCTGCGTGGCTGTGGCGGGCAGGTCGACGCGGACCGACTCGATGCCGACCTCGGCGCAGTCCCGGTGCTTGCCCGCGACATACGAGTGCGAGCCCGGGTCATCGCCGACGAGCACCGTGCCGAGCCCGGCATGGATGCCATTGGCCTTGAGGACCTGCACGCGTTCCGCGAGTTCTGCCTTGATCGCGGCTGCGGTGGCCTTGCCATCGAGAATGATCGCCGTCATGCACACTCCTTGATTCGGGTGCCGACGCTACAGCCACCCCCCGCATGGGGTTCTGCGACGAACGTCCCGTCCCCGATGAACGTCGGAGCTCCTACGCCGTACGGCGCCAACCAGGTCGCCAGCTACGCACATATGGGACAGCTATTCCACATGGTGGACTTGGATCAGGCGGACGCCGGGCGGCGCGGGCGGACGCCGATGATCACACCGATCAGGCTGAGCGCGATGCCCATGAACATGTTGACGCCGAGGTGCACACCAGGCGTCGGGTAGAGCACGTCGATGACGAGCGCCCCCACGAGTTGGCCACCGACGCTGAGCACCGTGAACATGAGCACTCCCAGGCGCTGCACCGCGACCGAGGACAGCGCGATGAACACGACGCCGAGGACACCGCCGGAGTACATCCACCATGCCGACGCACCGGTCGGCAACGAACCCAAGGGCTGCTGCTGCAGGAGGTTCACTCCGACGAGCATCGCCGCTCCCGTCGCGAAGTTGAGCCAGGTGGTCGCGTAGCTGTGCTCGGAGTAATCGGTGATGTGGGCGTTGAGGACACGTTGCACGGAAACCAGCAGGCCGGAGGCGAAGGCCACGAGCGCCAGCCAACCCGCGGCGCCATCGATGCGGTCGGCGACCGACACCGCGACCGCCAGCACCGTCACGACGGCCGTCATGACCCGTCGGCCCGTGATGTGATGCCTGACCCCGCTGCGCAGCCCCATGCGATCGACGATGATCGATGAGGTCGACTGACCGGCGATCGTCGCGACTGAGAAGATCGCGACGCCCATCAACGGCACCGTGTACGCCTGGACCAGCACGTAGACGGCGCCACTGAGGCCGGCCAGGGTCTGCCACCGAGGCAGCCTGCGCGCCGTCACCGCACCGCGGATCCTCCGCAGTCCGTCTCGCAGGCGCGGTGAGAAGGCGGCCATGACCATGAGCAGGATGAAGCCGCTTCCGAAGGAGATGAGGCTGGCTTCCTTGCTGTCACCCAGTACATGTGCGAGCTCGCCGTTCGCCCGCGACTGCAACGCCATGAGCACACCTGCGAAGGCGCCGATGGCGATGGTGCCGAAGGAGACATGGTGGGTCGGGCGGGGCGTGGTCGCCGGGTCGCGCTGTTCAGTGGAAGAAATGACGCGTCCCCGTGAAGTACAAGGTGACCCCCGCGGCCCTCGCGGCCTCGATGACCTCCTCGTCGCGCACCGAGCCACCGGGCTCGACCACCGCGCGCACGCCCGCGTCGATGAGCACCTGCAGCCCGTCGGCGAAGGGGAAGAATGCATCCGATGCGGCAACCGAGCCCATCGCCCGCTCGCTTCCTGCACGCGAGACGGCAAGGCGCGCGGAGTCGACCCGGTTCACCTGGCCCATGCCGATGCCCACGGCTGCTGCGTCGCGTGCGAGGAGGATGGCGTTGCTCTTCACGCAGCGCACGGCGCGCCAGGCGAAGGCCAGCTCGTCCATGGTCGCCGCGTCCGCAGCCGCTCCGGCCACGAGCGTCCAACTCGCGACGTCGTCGCCCTCGGACTGGAACTTGTCCGTGCTCTGCAACAGCACGCCACCGTCGATGGAGCGCATGTCGATGGTCTCGTGGCGCGCAAGTGCCGGCGCGACGAGCAGGCGGATGCTGGGCTTGCGCGAGAGGATCTCCACGGCTGCCGGCTCGAACGACGGCGCCACCACGACCTCGGTGAAGATATCGGCCACCTGCAGTGCCATCGTTTCCGTCACCTCGCGATTGGTCGCGATGACGCCACCGAACGCGGACACCGGGTCCGTGGCGTGCGCCTTGCGATGCGCCTCCGCGATGTCGGAGCCCACTGCGATGCCGCAGGGGTTGGCGTGCTTGATGATCGCAACGGCCGGCTCATCGAAGTCGTAGGCGGCGCGACGCGCTGCATCGGCGTCGACGTAGTTGTTGTACGACATCTCCTTGCCGTGCAACTGCTCCGCACCGGCAATGCCACTGCCGCCATACCCGTTCGTATAGACGGCCGCCCGCTGGTGCGGGTTCTCGCCGTAGCGCAGCACCATGCGGCGGTCCCAGGTGGCACCCATCCACGCCGGGAAGCCGGAGCCGTCATCGGTGTTCGTGACGACGTTGCCCATCCACGAGCCGACCGCGACGTCGTAGGTGGCGGTGTGGATGAAGGCCTCGGCAGCCAGGCGCTTGCGCTGCTCGAGCGTGAAGCCGCCCTCCGCGAGTGCCGCGTGCAGCAGTGGGTACTGGTCCGCTGACGTGAGCACTGCGACGTTGGCGTGGTTCTTCGACGCGGCGCGCACCATGGCGGGACCGCCGATGTCGATCTTCTCGATGCAGTCGTCCTCCGACGCGCCCGAGGCGACGGTGTCCACGAAGGGGTACAGGTTCACGACAAGAAGCTCGAAGGGCGCGATGCCGAAGTCGGCGAGTTGCCCGCGATGCGATTCGAGGCGCAGGTCCGCGAGCAGCCCGGCGTGGATGCGCGGGTTCAGCGTCTTCACGCGGCCGTCAAGGGCCTCCGGGAAGCCGGTGACCTCGGCCACCTGCGTCACCGGGATCCCCAGCGCAGCGATGGTGGCGGCGGTGGAGCCCGTCGACACGATCTCGACACCGTGCGCGTGCAGGTCCCGTGCGATGGCGTCGAGTCCCGTCTTGTCCCACACGGAGACGAGCGCGCGCTTGATCTCCCGCTTGTCGGTCATGGCAAGGTCACCTTCCGGTCATGCACGGAGAGGCCGTGCCGTGCGATGCGACGGACGACGTCGACGAGCAGTCGGCGCTCCACCACCTTGATGCGTTCGTGCAGGGTCGCCTCATCGTCAGCTGGGAGGATCGCCACTGTCTCCTGCGCGATCAGGGGCCCGGTGTCGACTCCGGCATCGATGAGGTGGACAGTGCTCCCGGTCTCCGGGGCAGCCGCCGCGAGTGCGTCACGTACGGCATGTGCCCCCGGGAAACTGGGCAG
>JAJXSV010000013.1 GCA_021784375.1 Actinomycetes bacterium
GGACCGTGGCATCGTCACGGACGGGACGCTCACCACGGCGAGCGACCCCAGCATCTCCGCCATCGGTGACTGCGCGCAGGTGGACGGTGTGGTGCACGGACTCGTAGGCCCGGCCTGGGACCACGCGACGGTGCTCGCGGAGCGGCTGACCGAGCCGGCGTCGCGGACCGAGTACGCCGGCTCAAGGGTCGTGACGCGGCTCAAGGCAAGCGGCATCGAGATGGCCGCCATGGGCGACACCTCACCGATGCCGGCCGACAGCGATGGCCCGCTCGCGGTCGTGAGCTTCAGCGACTACGCGCGCGGTGTCTACAAGAAGGTCGTGCTGCGCGACGGCCGCGTCACCGGCGCCATCCTGCTCGGTGATGTCGAGACCGTGGGCACGCTCACGCTGGCCATGGACCGCGGCACGGTCGTACCGAACAGCCGCATCCCCCTGCTCTTCGCGGGCGGAGTGGCCGCCAGTGAGACCGCGGCAGACGCCGTGCACGCACCGGACGAGGCCACGCTCTGCCACTGCAACCACGTCACCCACGGCGCCGTCCGCTACGCCATCGACGAGGGCGCGGACACCGTCGCTGGCGTCGCCCGCGCCACCCGCGCCACCACCGGCTGCGGGACCTGCCGACACTCCGTCGAGTCGCTGCTTGCTGCGGCGACGTCCCAGCTCAGGAGGCTCGCATGAACACCAGGATGCAGACCGTCGTCGTGGGTCACGGCATGGTCGCGCAGCGCCTGCTCGAAACGCTCGTCGCGAACGGTGCGGCCGAGCACATGGACATCCACGTGCTGTCCGAGGAGCCGCGCGCCGCCTACGACCGTGTCGGGCTGTCCAACTACTTCAAGCACGGCGACGCCGAGGCGATGACCCTTGTGCCAGCGGGGTTCTTCGAGCACCCGCACATCACCCTCCACCTCGGCGTCGCGGCCACGGCAATCGATCGCGACCGACGCGTCATCACCGTGCAGGATGGGGGCGAGTTCCCGTACGACGCGCTTGTCCTCGCCATGGGCTCGCTGCCCTTCGTGCCGCCGTTGCCCGGGATCGACGCATCGGGCGTCTTCGTGTACCGGACACTCGAGGACCTCGATCGCATCCGCGAATGGTCGGCAGGATCGCGCACCGGCATCGTCATCGGCGGTGGACTTCTTGGCCTGGAAGCCGCTAACGCCTTGCGCACCCTTGGTCTGCAGACAACCGTCGTCGAACTGGCGGAGCGGCTCATGCCCCTGCAGCTCGACGCCGGTGGTGCAGCCATGCTGCGTCGGCACATCGAGGGGCTGGGCATCGACGTGCGCCTCGCGACGCGCACCGAGGCCGTCCTCAGCGGTGACGCGGGCCAGGTGACCGGCCTCGCGATGCGCACTGCCGACGGTGCCTGCACCATCGACACCGACATGATCGTGGTGTCGGCGGGCGTGCGGCCGCGCGACCAGCTCGCACGAGCGGCCGGGCTGGCCGTGGGCGAGCGGGGCGGCGTCACCGCCGACGCGTGGGGCCGCACCGCGGATCGCCACGTGTTCGCGATCGGTGAGGTCGCGCACATCGCCGGCCGCACCTGGGGACTCGTCGCGCCCGGCTACCAGATGGCGCAGGTGGTGGCTGCGGAACTGCTCGGTCTCGCCGAGCACGCGCAGCCGCGTATCGGCGAGGGATTCACGGGCGCCGACATGTCGACCAAGCTCAAGCTGCTCGGTGTCGACGTGGCGAGCGTCGGCGACTGCCTGGGCTCGACGCCGGGCGCCGTCGAGCTGGTCTGGAACGACCCGGCGGGCCTCATCTACAAGAAGGTCGTGGTGAGCGACGACGGCGCCTCGGTGCTCGGCGCGGTGCTCGTCGGCGACGCGACTGCCTACGACGTGCTCAAGCCCATGGCCGCCTCCGGTTCCGCCCTGGCCGGCCCCGTGGAGGGCATCCTCTTCCCGGACAGCGGTAGCGCGGCGGTCGGCGTCGATGCCCTTCCTGGCGCGTCCGTCATCTGCTCCTGCAACAACGTGACGAAGGACGCCATCACAACCTGCGTGGAGTCGGGTGCGGCATGCGACGTCGTCGGCATCAAGGGCTGCACACGCGCCGGCACCACCTGCGGCTCGTGCACGCCGCTGCTGCAGACGCTGTTGCACTCGACCCTCGAGCGACAGGGCATCGCCGTCGACCGTTCGCTCTGCGAGCACTTCGCGTACACGCGACGCGAACTGTTCGACATCATCAGGGTGCGATCGCTGCGCAGCTTCTCCGAGGTTGTGGCCGCGGTGGGGCAGGGTCGGGGCTGCGACATCTGCAAGCCGCTGGTGGCATCGATCCTCGCGACGCAGGCGCCGGCACACGTGCTCGAGGGCGAGAACGCGGCAATCCAGGACACCAATGACCACGTCATGGCCAACCTGCAGAAGAACGGCACCTACTCGGTGGTGCCGCGCATGCCCGGCGGTGAGGTCACGCCCGAGGGCCTGATCGCCATCGGCGAGATCGCCCGCGACTTCAACCTCTACACGAAGATCACCGGTGGCCAGCGCATCGACATGTTCGGTGCGCGCATCGAGCAACTGCCGGAGATCTGGCGCCGCCTGGTCGCGAACGGATTCGAGAGCGGACACGCCTACGGGAAGTCGCTGCGCACCGTGAAGTCCTGTGTCGGCTCCGACTGGTGCCGCTTCGGCGTACAGGACTCGACGGGCCTCGCCAACATGATCGAGTTGCGCTACCGCGGTCTGCGTTCACCGCACAAGCTGAAGTCGGCCGTGAGCGGCTGTGCGCGGGAATGCGCGGAGGCACAGAGCAAGGACTTCGGCATCATCGCGACCGAGCGGGGTTGGAACCTCTACGTCGGTGGCAACGGCGGCATGCGTCCGCGTCACGCTGAATTGCTCGAGATCGACCTCGACACCACAACGCTCGTCCGCTTCATCGATCGCTTCCTCATGTACTACATCCGCACTGCCGATCGCCTGCAGCGGACGTCCGTGTGGATCGAGTCGCTGGCGTCGCCAGGGGAGACGGGCCTCGAGCACCTCAAGCGCGTGATCGTGGAGGATGCGCTCGGGCTCGGCGCTGAACTCGAGGCCGACATGGCCGCCCACGTGGCGAGCTACGCCGACGAGTGGGCGCAGACGCTCGAGGATCCCCACAAGCTCGCGCGCTTCGCGTCGTTCGTCAACGCCGCAGCTGTGCCGGATCCTGACATCGCGTTCATCGAGCAGCGTGGGCAGTTGCGCCCCGCGACCGTGGAGGAACGCCTCGACTGCGCCAGCACGCTCATCGTCCCCTTCGTCGAACTGCTCACCCACACCGGAAGCGAGGTAGCCCCATGATGACCTGGATCCCCGTCTGCGACATCGACGACGTGGTGCCCGAACGAGGGGCCGCGTGCCTGCTCGACAACCAGCAGGTGGCGCTGTTCCGCGTCTCCGACGATGTCGTACTCGGTGTCGGCAACCACGACCCCTTCTCCGGCGCCAACGTGATCTCGCGCGGCATCGTCGGCACCAGCGGTGATCGCTGGTTCGTCGCCAGCCCGATGTACAAGCATCGCTTCGACCTGCGCACCGGTACCTGCCTCGACGACGCAACCAAGGCGCTGCCCGTGTTCCGTGTGAAGGTCGAGGACGGTCGCATCCTGGTGGCGAAGGAATCGCCGTGACGAGTGTCGCGGAGGAGCCGCTCGCGGGCTACCGAGTGGGCGTCACCGCAGAACGCCGGCGCGACGAGATGGCAACCCTGCTGCGTCGCCGTGGCGCGCAGGTGAGCATCGCCTCGGCCATCCACCTCATCCCGCTCGTCGACGACGATCAGTTGCGCGCTGCGACCCTGGAGTGCATCGCCGCCCCATGCGATGACATCGTCGTCACCACGGGCATCGGCTTCCGCGGCTGGATGGAGGCCGCTGATGCCTGGGGACTCGGCGACGGTCTGCGCGATCGACTGCTGGGAGCACGCATCCTCTCCCGCGGCCCCAAGGCCACCGGCGCCATCCGTTCCTCGGGTCTGCAGGAGGCATGGACCGCCCCCTCCGAGAGCACCGACGAACTCGTCGATCACATGCTGGCAGGGGGCGTGCGTGGCCGTCGGGTGGCGCTGCAACTGCACGGGCTCCCGGTCGAGGCGATTTGCGCGCGGCTGGAGGAAGCCGGTGCCGAGGTCATGCAGGTGCCGGTGTACCGATGGGACTTCCCGACGGACCTGGCTCCGCTCGACCGCCTGCTCTTCGAGATCGCACAGCGCAAACTCGACGCGGTGACGTTCACCAGTGCCCTCGCGGTCTCGGCCGTGCTCACGCGAGCCATCGATCTCGGGATCGAGGGCGGGGTCACGCGGGCGCTGCGCGCCTCCCGGCCATGGGCCTGCTGCGTGGGGCCGGTGACCGCCGCCGAACTGGTGGCGCGAGGCATACCCGTCATCACGCCGGCGCGGGCCCGCCTTGGCGACCTGTTGCGCACCATCAGTGTGGAACTCCCGAATCGCCTTGACGAGCCGGTGCAGGCGGGCGCCACCACCCTGCGCATGCGCCGCGACGGCGTGGTCGTCGACGGCGAGTTCGTCGCCTTGCCCGAGACACCCATGGCCATCCTGCGCGAACTGGCCCTGCACCGGAACGAGGTCGTGGGCCGCCAGCGCCTGCTCGACCTGCTGCCCGATGCGGCCAACGCGAACGCGTTGGAGACCTCGATCGCCCGGCTGCGCGCGAAGTTGCCGGTCAAGGGCGTCATCGAGACGGTGATCAAGCGCGGGTACCGCCTGGCCCATGGTTGATGGCTTCGAGCAGCTCCTCGCTGACCGGCATGCGCATGCACCCAGCACTTCCACCCCGTCTTCACAGGGACCTCACAGGTGCTGGCGCATTCCTTGCAATGCCCGGCTGAACCTTGGAAATCCCTTGCCGATTCACGGGATGTCCGCATGGCACGGTTCCTCGTAACCGAAAGGAACGGTGAACACATGAACACTCGTACCAAGATCGCAGCGAGCGGTCTCGTCATCGCGGCGCTTGCCGCAACTGCCACGCCTGCACTGGCCGCGTCGGCCTCTGCTTCTGCCAAGGGCAGGGCGCACGCTGCGCACGTCGGCATGATGGCGCGGATGCACGTCGGTCCCCTGGCCGCGCTCGTCACTGCCGGCACCATCACGCAGGCGCTCGCCGAGACGGTGGAGACAGCCACGCGCACCGCGGTGAGGACCGCTGAGATGAGCAACTTCAACGCTGGTCTCACCGCGCTCGTCGCAAACAGCACCATCACGCAGGCGATGGCCGACGCTGCACAGGCTTCCGCGTCCAACACCACCACGCGCGGCGCCCACCATCACGCGGACCTCTCCACTTGGACGGCGGCGCAGCGCGCAGCGCTGCACACCTGGCTCGTGGCCCACCCTGTTGATCGCACCGCGATCCGCAGCGCAGCAGTTGCCGCACTGGTGACGGCTGGCACCCTGACGCAGACCCAGGCCGATGCCATCAACGCGGCCTTTGCAGCGGCGCCCGGCATGGGCATGGGCGCGGACCGCGACGGGCGCGGGATGGGTCGTGACATGGGTCGCGGCATGGGTCGTGACATGGGTCGGTTCTCGCTGCGCACGACGATCAGCGGCAGCACCACGGCCTGACCCGCCACACTCCCCAACGCGATGGGGCCGTTCACGCGAGGGCGTGGCCGGCCCCATACGCACTCCCGGCGCCGGTGCAGCTAGCGCAGGGTGTACGCCCGGGCCCCGGGATACGTTGGCACTGCCGCCGAAACCTCCGGGGCCGAGATCTGCGTCGAGAGCACGGCGATGAAGTCCTTGTCCGCGGGCCGCAGGTAGAGCTTCGGCCCGCGTTCGATGTTGGGGTTGATCTTCATGCCGATGAGATGCCGCTTGGTGTGCGTGTACACGAAGCCGGTGGGCCAGATGCCGTTCATGTCGAGGATCATGGCGAACTGCATGCCCACCTTGAGCCCCTCCCTGGCGAGCATGATCGGCGTGGCCCGGTGCGCGAACTCGAAGACGAAGCTGCCGTCCTTGAGCACGCCGAGCAGGGTCCGATTCGCGTACGGCGTCTTGTGGATCGTCACACCCCAGGTCTTGGGCGGGTCGTCGGGCGAGGCCTGGATGACACCGCCGTCGATGAAGGGCCGGAGGTTCTGCCGCACCGCGATGACGTCCGAACCCATCTGGAGATCGCGGTTCCAGGCGCCGATGCGCATTGACCCGTCCGCGTAGGTGACCAGCGACGCCTGACCGTCCATGAGCGGCGCCATCTCCTGCCCGCGGTAGTAGTAGCCGCCCACACCGTCATGCAGTTTGAAGCCACCGTTGAAGGCCGCCACCATGTGGTCGACCCAGCTCCGTGCGGTCTTGTCGGCCGCCGTGCGCGGGCTCTTCTCGGGCCACCGGTACCCGGGGATGAGACGGAACTTCAAGTACGTCGGATCCATCCAGAGGAACGAGACATAGGAGCCGTCCGTGGTGGCCACTGCCATGTGGGGCGCGACCGTGACCCATCTCCACGGCTTGGGGGGCACGCGCGGCGTCGATCTGGCGCTCGCCGAGGCGGATGGCGCAACCGGCTTCGCGGGAGCTCGTGAAGCCACGGAACAGGACGAAAGCGACAGCGCTGCCATAACCGCGGCGGCGATCCAGGCCCTGGTCCGCATGTTCACTTGCGCTCACTTCCCGTCGACATGTCCTTCATGCCACTCGGCAGCGCAAATGTAGGGAGTGCGCGGGAACTCCCGTGCCGATCGCGTGCTTGCTTACACGATCATTTCGCCGGGTTCAGCGGTTGCTCGGCACGCCAACGCGTCATCGCGGCGAACCCCACCTGCCACAACGGCGCGATGTGGCGCTCAGGCGGGCGGGGCGGGCAGCACGTCGTGGTCGCGAAGCGGCGCTCCCCGCACCTCGCTGATGAGGTTGATGCCGACACGTGCACCGTCGCCCGCGGTGACCATGGCGTGCATGCTCAGCCCGGTGGCGTAGCCCGCGGCCCACACATTGGGGACGCTGGTGCGACCCTCGCGATCGACGACGATGTGGCTCGCCTTTCCATCGCTGTTCTGCTCGGTGGCGACCCCCAGGTCTTCGGCGAGCTTGACGCTGCGCCCCGTGGCGAGCAGCACCCGTGTCGCCGTGACCGTGCTGCCGTCCTCCAGTGTGAGGATGAAGCCATCACCGGCACTCGCGGCCGATGCCACCGTGGCCTCCAGCCACTCCGCGCCGAACTGCCGGGCCTGCAGGCGCCCGCTGTCGACCAGGGACGGGCCGGGCAGGCCGGCCGGGAAGCCGAGGTAGTTGTTGAGCAGGGCGCGTCGCGTGAAGCCCTTGTCAGCGTCGACGACGATCGTCCCCAAGCCAGCGCGTGCCGCGAAGATGGCAGCGCTCGCGCCGGCGGGGCCGCCGCCCACAATGGCCAAGTCGAAGTTCATGATCGATCCCTTCCCGCGCCCCGTGGTGAATCAACGCCTCTGCGTGAACGACAGGGGTGGGGCGTCGATTCCCGCACCGGCAGGCCCCGTGCCGTTCGCGTCATGTCAGCATCACGGAAGGGCAGTAATCCACAGGTGACACCGTCGCGAGCCCCAATAGGCTCGATGCATGCAGGGAGCACATCTTCGGTACGAGCACCTGAGCAAGCATTATGGGTCCACAGTCGCGGTTCGTGACCTGAGCGGCGAGATCCGCCCAGGCGTCGTCACCGGCATGCTCGGCCCCAACGGCGCGGGCAAGAGCACCGCCCTGAAATGCCTGCTCGGCCTGGCAGCGCCATCCTCGGGAAGCGCGCTCATCGACGGCAAGCCCTACGTGGACGTGGAACAGCCGGGTCGACGTATCGGGACCGTGTTGGAGACCCGTGGCTTCCACCCCGGAGTGACCGGTCGCCAGAACCTGCTCGTACTGGCCGCCGCGATCGACGTCGACGACGCTCGCGTCGACCAGGTGCTGTCGACCGTGGAGTTGACGCAGGCCGCCAATCGACGCATCAAGGGCTACTCGCTCGGCATGCGTCAGCGACTCTCGCTTGCGGCCGGGCTGCTCGGTGACCCCGAGACGCTGGTGCTCGATGAGCCGGCCAACGGCCTTGACCCGCACGCCATCGTCTGGCTCCGGAACCTGCTGAAGTCTCTGGCAGCGGAGGGCCGCACAGTGCTCGTTAGCTCGCACCAGTTGGCGGAGATGGAGAACACCGTCGATGACGTGTTCATCATGGACAAGGGCGACCTTCGCGCATCGGGTTCCATCGACGAGGTCTGCGCCGGTCGCTCACTCGAGCAGGCATTCCTCGCCATCACCGAAGGAGGACGGCTGTGAAGACCTCGCTCAGGGCCGAGATCCGCAAGCTTCGCTACCAGCGCAGCACCTACGGCATCTTCGCGGGCGCATGTGCGCTTGCCGTGATCAGTGCCATCTCCGTCATCGCGACCTCGCAGCTGCCCCGACGTGAGCTCCTGTTCAAGCTCACCGACGAGGCCACCATGCAGACGGTGGTCGCCACCACAAGTGCGGGGTACATATTCGCGTTGATCCTCGGCATCGTCATGAGCACCGCCGAGTTCCGCCACTCCACCGCGGTCGCCACGTACCTGGCGCAGCCGCACCGGCGCACCGTGATGCTGGCCAAGATGCTGGTCGCGGCCGTCATGGGGCTGCTCGTGCAGTTGGTCTCGACGGGCGTCGGCATGATCGCGGCCGTGCTCTACGTGCAGCGCTACGCGCACTTCGCCCTGACCATGGACACCTACTTCCGCATCATGGCGGGCTCGGTGCTCGTCGGCTCGGTGCTCGCCGTGATGGGCGTTGCTGTCGGCTCGCTGATCCGCAGCCAGGTCGTGGCCATCATGGTCTCGATCCTGTGGCTGCAGCTCGTCGAGGGCCTGCTCGTGGTATTCGCGGACTGGTTGGGCAAGTGGTCGATCCGCGGAGCGATCACCTCCGTGCTCGACATCGCCGTGAAGACGGGGCCCGGCGCCGGGCGCCTGGACAGCAGCCTGACCCTCGACCAGCTCGGACCCTGGCAGAGCATGCTGCTGCTGCTCGCCTACGGCGCCCTGTTCGCCATCGTGGCCACGGTGACGTCCATGCGCCGCGACGTCGACTGATTCCGGCGCTCCGCCGTAGCCGGTGAGCGTGCTTCGCGCTTGAATCGGCGCGGAGGCGCGCATTGAACATCCTTGCCATCGATCAGGGAACTTCCGGCACCAAGGCGGTTGTCGTCGACGGCGACGATCGCCTCCTCGCCATCCATGAGGTGCCGATCCGACCCGACTACCGCCCCGGTGGCATCGTCGAGCAGGACCCGCGCGAGCTCCTCGATTCCGTGCTCGTGGCCGCCCACCGGGTCGCGGAGCAGGCGGGCACCGGCATCGATGCGGTGGCCCTGGCCAACCAGGGCGAGACAGTGCTGGCGTGGGATCCTGCGACCGGTGCGCCGCTCTCATCGATGGTCGTGTGGCAGGACAGCCGCGCCCGGTCCGTGTGCGACGCGTTGCACGAGGAGGCGGGCCTCATCGCCGAGCGCACCGGGCTGGTGCTCGATCCCTACTTCGTGGCACCGAAGTTGCGGTGGCTGCGCGACCACGTCACACGGGACGGCGTCGTCACCACCTCGGACTCGTGGATCCTGCAGCACCTGACCGGTGAGTTCGTCACGGACGTCTCGACGGCCAGCCGTTCCCTCATCACCGACCTCGACACCATCGGCTACGACCCCATGCTGTTGGAGCTCTTCAGCCTGCGCGACGAGCGATTGCCGCGCATCGCGGCCAACGACGAGGTCATCGGCACCACGCCGGAACTCGGCGGGTCCATCCCCGTCGGTGGGCTCGTCGTCGATCAGCAGGCGGCGCTGCTCGCTGAGCGCTGCCTCGACGCAGGCGAGGCCAAGTGCACCTTCGGGACCGGTGCCTTCCTGCTCGCCAACCTCGGGAACGAACCCCGGCGCTCGCGCCACGGCTTGACGGTCTCGGGCGCCTGGCGGGTCGACGGCACCACCACCTACTGCGCCGACGGGCAGGTCTACACGGCGGCCTCCGCGGTGCGCTGGTTGCAGGACCTCGGCATCCTCTCCGGAGCCGCGGAGATCGATGCCATCGCCTCCGATGATGCGCACGGTGTCATCTGCGTTCCCGCCCTCGCCGGTCTGGCGGCACCGTGGTGGATCCCGGACGCGACCGCGACCCTGCGCGGGATGACGCTTGCGACCACGCGGGCTGACCTCGTGACGGCCGTGGTCCAGGGCCTGGCCGCCCAAGTGGCGGAGTTGGGTGGGCTGGTGGCCGCGGATGCAGCTGCGCCACTGACACGCCTCCGTGTCGACGGTGGCCTCACGCGCAGCCGCGTGTTCATGCAGGCGGTGGCCGACCTCATGCAGATCGAGGTCGACGTCTATCCGTCGGCGCATGCGACGCCGCTGGGGGCGATCGCCCTCGCCCGCAAGTCGCTTGACCCCTCACTCACGCTGGCACAGGCCCTGGTCGAGTGGTCGCCGGAGACGTCCTACAGCCCGCGCTGGTCCGCCGATCGCGCGCAGGCCCACCGCGCCGACTGGCGCTCGGTCCTCGAATCGTCGCTTCCCGGGGTGCAGTCATGATCCCCGTTGACGCTGCCGGTGAATTCGATGTGGCGATCATCGGCGCCGGCCTCATCGGATCGGCAATCGCGCGCGCGGTCTCCGCGTCGAATCTCCGCGTGGTGCTCATCGAGGCCCGCAACGATGTCGGCGACGGCACCAGCAAGGCGAACACCGCCATCCTGCACACCGGATTCGACGCCACCCCGGGCACCCTCGAAGCGCGCCTGGTGCGCCGCGGCTACGAGCTCTGGCAGGAGTACGCACCACGAACCGGCGTACCGGTCGAGCGCACGGGCGCACTGCTGGTGGCCTGGGATGACGAGCAGTTGCAGTCGCTGCCCAAGTTGCGGCAGAAGGCCGTTGACAACGGCTACATGGACACCCGCATCGTCGATGCGGCCGCGGTCTATGCGACGGTGCCCGCCCTCGGGGCGGGCGCACTCGGGGGACTCGAGGTGCCGGGCGAATCGATCATGTGCTCCTGGTCGGCCGCCATCGCCATGGCCAGTGAGGCCGTGCTCCGCGGTGCCACCCTGCGCCTGAACTGCGCGGTGACCGGTGCCGAAGTGGCCGACGACAGCACCGTCCTGCACACGAGCACCGGGGACATCCGCAGCCGGTGGGTGATCAATGCGGCCGGTCTGGCCGGCGACAGCATCGAGGCCCTGTTCGGATACGACCGCTTCCACCTCAACCCCCGCAAGGGCGAGTTGCTCGTGTTTGACAAGCTCGCGCGACCGAAGGTGCCCGTCATCGTGCTGCCCGTGCCCAGCAAGCTCGGCAAGGGCGTGCTCATCAGCCCCACCATCTACGGCAACGTCATGCTCGGCCCGACTGCCGAGGACATGACGGATCGCACGGACACCTCCACCACGGAAGCGGGATTCGCCTTCCTCCTCGACAAGGGCGCGCACCTCATGCCGACGCTCCTCGACGAGGAGGTGACCACGGCGTATGCGGGACTGCGGGCTGCGCACGACCAGGTCGACTACGTGATCGAAGCCGACGAGCGGCAGCGCTACCTCGTTGCGGGATGCATCCGCTCCACCGGCCTGACCTCGGCCCCGGCGGTGGCCGAGTACGTGTTGGGCCTGCTCCGGCACGCGGGCGTCGATGTCGACCCCCGCACGGACCTGCCCGAGCCAGCGCGCCTTCCCAACATCGGGGAGCTGGGAATGCGCCCCTACCAGGACGCGGATCTCATCGCACGCGATCCCGAGTACGGCGAACTCGTCTGCTTCTGCGAGCGCGTCACCGCCGGTGAGATCCGCGATGCCTTCGCCAGCACCATCCCGGCGCGCGACCTGAACGGGCTGCGCCGTCGCACCCGTGCGCACAACGGCCGCTGTCAGGGCTTCTACTGCGGTGCCGCGCTGCGCGCAGCAGTGGAGCGGCAGGCCAGTGGACGCGGGGAGTCGTCATGACCATCAATCGGTTGCACTCGCGTGTGGTCATCGTCGGCGCGGGCCCGGCCGGCCTGCGCGCCGCCTGCGAACTGGCACCGCACCTCCCCGGCCAGGTGCTCGTCCTCGAGCGGGAGGGACAGGCCGGTGGCATCCCCCGTCACTCGCAGCACACCGGCTACGGCATCCGTGACCTCCATCGCCTGATGACGGGCCCCGAGTACGCGCGTCGCCTGGTGTCGGCCGCAGCGCGGGCCGGAGCCGCGGTGCGCACCCGGGCGGCGGTCACCGGTTGGGTGGATGAGCACACGCTCGCCTTCACCTCGCCTGCCGGGTTGTTCGAGGTGAGCGCCGACGCGATCATCCTGGCCACCGGTGCGCGCGAGCGCCCCCGTACGGCCCGTCGCATCCCGGGGGATCGACCGGCCGGTGTCCTCACCACCGGACAACTGCAGAATGCCGTGTACCTGCAACACCAATCGGTCGGTCGCCGGGCGGTCGTCGTGGGCGCAGAGCTCGTGAGCTGGTCCGCGGTGCTCACCTTGCGCCACGCCGGTTGCGACACCGTGATGCTCACCAGCGAGTTCCCACGGGCCGAGACCTACGGAGTCGCGGCCCGCCTCGGTTCCGCTGCCCTGCGGACGCCGGTGCGCACCCGCACGCGCATCGTCCGCGTCATCGGGCGCGGACGGGTGGAGGGCGTGGAGGTGGAGCAGCTCGATTCCGGTGTGCGGGAAGTCGTCGCCTGTGACACCGTCGTGTTCACCGGTGACTGGATCCCCGATCACGAACTGGCCCGCAGCGGGGGCATCGCCATCGATCCCGACACCCTCGGACCGGCGGTGGACGCTTCGTTGCGCACCCTCCGTGACGGGGTGTTCGCCGCGGGCAACCTCACGCATCCCGTGGACACCGCCGACGTGGCAGCGCTCGATGGCGCCCACGTGGCACGCAGCGTCGCGTCCCACCTGCGGGGTGAGCGGGCATCGGCCGCGACGGTGGAGCTCCACGCGGCGGCGCCCTTCCGATGGGTGGCACCGTCGATCCTCCGTGCGGGGGACCCGGCTCCGCCACGCGGCCGCCTGCTCCTGTGGTCGGACGAGTACGTGGCACTCCCGTCCGTCGTGGTGCGGCAGGCGGGGCGCGTCCTCGCCCGCCGACGCGTCCCCTGGCCCGCGGCTCCGGGTCGCGTCTTCCGAGTGCCCTGGCAGGTGACGGCGGGCGTCGCAACGGATGATGGTCCGGTGGTCATCGGGCTGGCCTGAGTGCGCCGAGGTGGCACCGCGACGCGCGCGTCGAAGCACTGTCCGGCCCCGTGCTCGCATGGAAGGATGGTGGTGATTGCGGGAAGTGAGGCGGCCACCATGTCAGTGGATCCATGGATCGACGAGGCGAGCAGGTTGCTAGGCATCGATGCGGCACTGGATGTCGAGGCCGTGCTTGCGCTGGCGCGCGATGTGGCACATCACCAGGAGCGCAAGAGCGCGCCATTGACGGCGTACCTGCTGGGGTACGCGGCCGCGTCCAGGAACCTCGACACCGTGCAGATCGCAGAGCTCGCAAGCAGATTGGGCGTGCGCGCCCAGGAGTGGAGTAATCCAAATGGGTGACATGGAGAACATGAGCTTCACGATCATCACCTGTTCCGATCGCGCCAGCGCGGGCGTGTACGAGAACAAGACGGGACCGTGGATCGCCGAGCAGGTCATCGAAGCGGGCGGCAAGGTGCTGAACCAGGTGCTCATCGCAGATGAGAAGCGCTCCATCGCCAATGAGATCAAGCACGGCCTCATCGGGGACGTCATCATCACCACTGGCGGCACGGGCGTGCACCCCAAGGACGTCACGCCCGAGGCCACCCTGCCCCTCCTCGACACGCTGCTGCCCGGCATCTCCGAGGCCCTGCGCATCAACGGCATGGCCAGCACGCCACGCGCCATGATCTCCCGCGGCGTCGCCGGGTTCTCGGGCAAGACGCTCATCATCAACCTGCCCGGCTCCGAGGGCTCCGTGCACGACGGGTGGACGCTCGTGGCCCAGGTCATCCCCCATCTCGTGCGCCAGCGCCAGGGCAACGAGGGCCACTGACGTCAGCGGGTACCCCACTCCGGCGGTACCCTGCACGGATGACGCAGTTCGTTGACGGCTTCGGGCGGGAGCACCGCGACCTGCGCGTGTCCCTCACCGACAAGTGCAACCTGCGCTGCACCTACTGCATGCCGAGCGAGCAGATGCAGTGGCTGCCGAACGCCGACACCCTGACCACGGACGAGTTCCTGCGCGTCATCGGGGTGGCGGTGGCCAACGGTGTCAGCGACGTCCGGCTCACCGGTGGCGAGCCACTGCTGCGTCACGACGTCGTCGACATCGTCGAGCGCATCGCCTCCCTCCCCGCGGCGCCATCGGTCGCCATGACGACGAACGGCATCCGGCTGGCCTCCAACATCGACGCCCTCGTCGCCGCGGGTCTCTCCCGCATCAACATCTCGCTCGACACCCTCGACTCCCATCGTTTCGTGCGCCTCACCCGGCGCAACGAGCTGCATGCGGTGCTCGCCGGGATCGAGGCCGCGGTGGCCTCGGGAATCCGGCCCATCAAGTTGAACGCCGTGCTCATGCGCGGGCTGAACGACGACGAGGCTCCGTTGCTCCTCAACTGGGCGATCGAGCGCGACATCGAATTGCGCTTCATCGAGGAGATGCCGCTGAGCGTCGGTGGCAACTGGTCGCGCAGTGACTACGTGACCACGCAGGATGTCATCGAGAGCCTGAGCAGGGCCTTCGAGCTGCGCGAGCTCCCTCGTGACACGCACAGTCCGGCCTTCGAGATGCAGGTGGTCGGCACGGACGCCACCGTGGGCTTCATCTCATCGATCAGCCGCCCCTTCTGCGGCGGCTGCGATCGCCTGCGCCTCACGGCTGACGGCCAGTTCCGCAACTGCCTGTTCGGTCGCGACGAGTACGACCTGCGGGCCCTGCTCCGCGGCGGCGCCGATGACGGGGCCCTGCTGGAACGCATGCTGGACAGTGTCCGGGCCAAGAAGGCGGGACATGGGACCGACGACCTCAGCCTGCTGCAGCCCAGTCGCAGCATGAACGCCATCGGCGGCTGAGCCTCACCCGCCGGCGAACGGGGGCAGCAGGTCGACGACGTCGTCGCCCGACAGCGGCAGCGGGTCCTCGGCGCGGTACCTGGCGCCGTTGTGCAGGAAACTGGCGGCGTCGACCAGCCTGGTCATGCGCTCCCCGAAGCGCGCGCCCAACTGCCCCGAGAGCTCAGGCAGGTTCGACACCTCGAGCGGCAACTCGTCCACTCCCGCGATCTCGCGGGCGACCGCATAGAACCGTACGAGCACGCTGGCCTCCCCGACCCGAACGCTAATCGCACGCTCCGCCCCGGGCGAACCCCCGGCTCCCACCCGGGGGCCGGGGGTGGGTCGAAATGCCCTTAGAATCTCCGGAAACGTCCACGGAGGTCCCGGCAATGAGCAGCGAGGTGCAGACGCCCCCCGCTGCAGTCGAGCCGCCGCTCGAGGCCAGCCGTTCCCGGGCCGTCGTCGGCATCGTGCTCGGCCTGGCTGCCGTCGTCGGCATCGGCCTGATCGCCGTGTCCACCATCGGGGGCTCCGTCGTCTACTACAAGACCCCGTCCGAGATCGTGCGGCAGCACCCGGCCGACGCGGTGCGGCTCGCCGGCAAGCTGGTTGCGGGGAGCGAGGTCACGCAGAACGATGGTGCCGTGACCTTCGACGTCACCGACGGCAAGGCCACCGTGCATGTCCGCTACACGGGTGGCGCCACCACGGCGCTGCAGTCGGCCGCCCGCCCGGGCGCGCAGATGGTCGCGGAGGGCGCGCTTGCCCGCAACGGGATCTTCGAGTCCACGAACCTGATCGCCAAGTGCCCGTCCAAGTTCGCGGCCGCGGCACCCAGCACCCACGCCTCCATCGCAGCGTCGGCCTGACGCCCGCAATGACGTCGCCAGCATCGCGACTCGTCGTGGAGGCGGTCGGCAAGGATTTCGGCCACCAGCATGCGCTGCACGACGTGAGCTTCAGTGTCGAGGAGGGCGAGTTCGTAGCCCTCATCGGTGCCAACGGCGCCGGCAAGACCACCCTGCTGCGCATCCTGGCCGGGTTGTCACGGCCCTCGTCGGGTGCGGTCCGCATCGCCGGCGTTGACTTGCAGCGCTCGGGTCCGGGCCTGCGCCGTCGCATCGGCTTCGTGTCGCACGCCTCCCTGCTCTACCCGGAGCTCACCGGTCGCGAGAACCTGGCCTTCCAGGCCGAACTCTTCGGTGTCGAGCGGCTGGAATCCGTCATCGGTGCGCTGGACGAACTGCTGGACCTGGCACCCATCCTGGATCGACCAGCCGGCGTGCTGTCCCGCGGCAACCTGCAGCGACTCACCATCGCCCGCGCCCTGCTGCACGCGCCACGCGTGCTGCTCCTCGATGAGCCCTTCACCGGTCTCGACGAACCCTCGGCAGCGCGTCTGCAACGCATCCTGCAGGACGTCGTGGCCTCCGGCCGCACCGTCATCATGACGACGCACGACCGCACACTGCTCGAGGGGGGGCCGCGCAGGCTCATCCGCCTCGACGCCGGCGCGGTGGTGGAGGACCGCCCGCTCGAGCCCTTGGCGGCGACTGCCCCGGCGGCCGGCAACCCGGCCTTCCTGCAACCGCAACTGCGCATGCCCCCAGGCCTGCTCATGGCCACCGCCGTCATCGCCCGCAAGGACCTGCGCATCGAGGCCCGTTCGCGCGATGTCCTCGGCTCCGCGGGGCTGTTCGCGATCGCGGTACTCATCACCGCCAGCTTCACCTCGCCCGCCGGCGAGGCCGCCACCGGCATGGCGACCGGTGTGCTGTGGATCAGCCTGCTGTTCGCGACGCTGCTCGGCGTGGGTCGATCCACTGGCCGCGAGCACGCGGATCGCGGCATCGAAGGGCTGCTGCTCTCGCCCGTCCCCAAGTCCGCGATCTACCTGGGCAAGGCGCTGGCCAGCCTGCTCCTCCTGCTGCTGGTGGCGGTCGCCATCGTCATCATGTTCATCGTGTTCATGGCAGGCAATGCCCCGGTGCACGTGGCGGGACTGGTGGGCACCGTCATCGTCGGCACCCTGGGACTGGTCATCGTGTCGACGCTCTTCGCCGGTATCGCGCTGGGTACCCGCTTGGGCGAGTCCATGCTGCCCTTGCTCGTGATGCCCGTGGTCATCCCCCTCATGGTGGGTTCGGTGGAGCTCACGCGGCAGTCACTCGGGGGCAGCGCCGGCGGTGTGGGGATCTGGCTCGCGCTCTTGGCCGCCTTCGATGTCGCCATGCTGGTGGCGGCATTGGCGACCTTCGGCTTCGTGATCGAGGAGTGAGGACGATGGGTGCTTCGACAAGCGTGCGGCGCGTGCCATGGCTCGGCCTGCTGGCCGCCGGCATGCTCATCGCCTTCGCGTACATGTGCTTCTTCTACGCGCCCGAGGACGCCATCCAGGGCGCCGTGCAGCGCCTCTTCTACCCGCACGTGGGGTCGGCCTGGGTAGCCGGACTGGCCTTCTTCGTGGTGTTCGTGAGTTCCGTCGCCTACCTGCTGACCCGAGACCTCAAGTGGGATGCGCGCGCCGCCGCCTCGGCGGAGGTCGGCCTGCTGTTCACCTCAGGGACGCTGATCCTCGGCATGCTCTGGGGCAAGGCGAGTTGGGGTGTGTACTGGGCATGGGATCCGCGACTCACCTCGGTGCTCGTGCTGTGGCTGCTCTACCTGGCCTACCAGGCCCTGCGCTCGTACGTCGTGGAGCCCACCCGACGCGCGCGCTACTCCTCGGTGCTTGGGATCGTGGCCTTCGTCGACGTGCCGATCATCTACTTCTCCATCAAGTGGTGGCGTACCCAGCACCCGTCCTATGTCATCCAGCCCGGCATGAAGGCGGCCATGCCCACGCCCATGCTGCAGACACTGATGTTCGGCGTGGCCACCTTCACCGTCCTCTACGCCTACTTCGCCAGCCAGCGCCTGCGCATCCAGCGGATGCAGGACACGAACCCACCGGGAGGTCCCCGATGAGCAACGCGACGCTGCTCACCGCCGGCTACGTGCTGGTCACGGCGCTCTATGCGGGGTACTGGATCGCGCTCAAGTTGCGGGTCTCCAAGTCCAAGCGCAGGGGGAAGTAGTCCATGGGCCCGCTCGGAACCCTCGCGCTGTATGCCGCGGTCGCCAGCATCCTCGTCATGCTCGGCGCGGGCGTGCAGGCGGCGCGCCTTGGCAGTGTGCGGCTGGCGCGAATGACGGAGAACGCGACCCTGGCGCTCGCGGCGTCCGTCACGCTGGCCGTGCTGGCACTGCAGATCGCCTTGGTGTCACTCGATTTCCGGCTCACCTATGTGGGCGAGTACACCTCGCGCACGTTGTCGGTTCCCTATCGCATCGGCTCCATGTGGGCGGGGCAGGGTGGCTCCCTGTTGCTGTGGGCATGGATCATCGCGCTCGGCGGTGCCTTCACGGTGTTGGGGAATCGTCGCCGTGGCCTGGGCCTGAGCCCGTGGGTGTTCGTCATCCTCGGCCTGTGCGCATCACTGTTCGTCGTACTCACCACCTTCCTGCAGAGCCCCTTCGTCGCCGCCTCGCAGGAGATCATCAACGGTGCCGGTCTGAACCCACTGCTGCAGGACCCCCTGCAACTGATCCATCCGCTGTTCCTGTACAGCGGCTACGTGCTCATCACGGTGCCCTTCGCGGTGGTCCTGGGCTCGGTGATCGGTGGCCAGGTCTCGGGCCCGTGGGTGTCGTACGCCCGGGTGTGGTCGGTCATCGCCTGGACGTCGCTCTCCATCGGCATGCTGCTGGGGGCGCGTTGGGCCTACGCGGAGCTGGGCTGGGGCGGCTACTGGGCGTGGGATCCCGTGGAGAACGCCTCGCTCATCCCCTGGCTCGCGGGCACCGCCCTCGTGCACACCGGACTGGCGCACCGCGATGACCGGCAGCGGGTGCGCACCTCCTCGGTGGTGCTGCTGGCGACGGTGTTCAACCTCTGCCTGTTCGGCACCTTCCTCACGCGCTCGGGGGTCATCCAGTCGGTCCACGCGTTCGGCATCTCGAACCTGGGTCCGGTGCTCGGAGCGGCCATCGTGGTCAGCGTCATCGGCTCCGCTGCGGTCGTGGTCTGGCGGCTGCCGTCGCTGCAGCACGTCGACGCCAAGCGTCGGGCACATGGCTGGTTGGGCCAGGCCATCCTCGTGACCCTGCTCATCGCCATGACGACCGCCGTGCTGTGGGGCACGCTCTACCCGCTGTTCGCCCGCGCCTTCCAGGGCCGCGAGGTGGCGGTGACCCCCGGCTTCTTCAAGGCGGTCGTCACGCCCATGGGCATCGGCCTGCTCGTGCTGCTCGCGGTCTCACCCCTCCTCAGGTCCCAGCGCGTCCCCGATGTGCGGCGTGAAGCGGTCGTGCGTGCTGCCCTCCTCATCGTCGTGGGTGCGGCAGCCCTGGCGCT
>JAJXSV010000233.1 GCA_021784375.1 Actinomycetes bacterium
CGCGGTGATGGCGACCGACTTGCGCTGGTCACGCGTCCGTCCGACCGCGAAGGGTACGACGACGGTCGCGGCGAAGCCCACCATGGTGGTGTACCCGAGCAGCGACCCCGCATCGGCCTCGCTGTGCCCCCAGTCCTGCATGATCTTCGGCACCCAGGCGATACAGGAGTAGAAGACCATGGACTGGATACCCAGATGCAGCGTCACGTACCAGGCGGTGCGGTTGCGGAGGAGTGAGGTGGTGGGCGGCGGGGGTGCAGCCACCACCGGCGCAGCGGCCTGCCCGTGGCGAAGTGCGGGCAGCCAGATCAGCAGTGCCACCAGCACCAGCAACGACCAGGGCGCGGTGCCGCCGCGCCAATCATGGGTGGTGGCGTCGGCGAGGGGGATGGAGAGCCAGGCGCCGGCGCTGGCCATGATGCCGAGCACCGAGGAGTACACCGGCATCATGAGGGTGAGCTGCTGTTGGAAGTCGCGGCGGATGATGGCCGGTGCCATCACATTGAGTACTCCGATACTCAGCCCCACGAGTGCGGTGCCGGTGAAGAGCCCGACCGTGCCCAGAACGACGCGTAGGCCGATGGCGAGCGCCAGCAGGGCCAGCGCCAGCACGACGGCGGCGTCCGGCGAGTAGCGGCGGGCGAAGCGCGAGATGGGCAGCGGGGCGGCCAAGCCGAAGCAGAGCAGCGGGATGGTGGTGAGCAGTCCGAAGTCGGCGTTGCTCAGGTGCAGCAGCTGCGTGAGTGAATGCACCTGCGGCGGCATGCTGGTGATCGGTCCACGCACGATGGCGGCGACGGCGACGACGGCCGCGCCTTCAGCGACGCGGCGCCTCTGCATGCGGTGAGCCTAGGACGGCGAGTCGCGCTGCGAGTCGCTGAAATGCCGGCACGGATAATGGGTGGCATGGCTGAGACGAACGGTGGCGGAGCAAACATTCCGCGAGCCCAATGGCACACGCGAATTTCCGGTGTGGTGTTCATGTGGATGGCGGCAGCTGCCGTCACTGCCGTGTTCCGGGATCACATCAAGGACTCCACTTGGTTGATGGTGCACTTCCTGCTGCTCGGAGCCGTCACCAATGCACTCTTCATCTGGAGTTGGCATTTTGCGGGAGCCATCCTGCGAGTGCCGCAGGCCGATCGCGCGGACGAGATCATGCGACTTTCCGTCCTCAATCTGGGAGTGGCGGCGGTGCTCATCGGGGCGACCACAGAGGCGCCCGTCGTCGCGGTCATCGGTGTGGTTTTCGTGGGGGCGGCCGTAGTGATGCACGCCCTTGCCATACGACGTGCCGCCCAACGTGCCCTACCCAGCCCCTACGCCTTCACTGCCGATGCCTACCTGCTGGCCAGCAGTTTGCTGGTGCTGGGAATCTTCCTCGGCGGCCTCATGGAGGCGGTGGCATTCGACGACGCCACCAAGGCTCGCGTGGTGCTGGCCCATGTCTCGTTCAACCTGCTGGGCTGGATCGGAATCCCCATTCTGGGCACCATCGTCACGCTCTGGCCGACCATGTTGCGTACCCGCATCGCTCCCAACGCCGCCAAGCTGGCCCGGCGCGTGCTGCCCGTCATCGGCGGGGCCACGGTGGCCATTGCGGTGGCATTCGCCTTCGATCTCACCTGGTTGGCGGCGGCGGGCCTTGTCGCCTACATCGTGGGCTTCATGGTGACGCTGCTGCCCATGGTTGCGGTGGCCCGCAACAAGCGCCCTGCCACCTTCTCCACCATCTCGGCCGGATTGGGCATGCTCTGGCTGGTCGGCACCCTTGTGGTCTTCACCATCCGGGTGGCGAGCGCCGCGGACGCACCCGCCCTGGCCGCGCACTCGTCGACCCTGGTGGTCTCCGGTGCAGTCGGAGGCGTGTTGCAGGTCCTGCTGGGTTGCCTCAGCTACCTGCTTCCCGCCATGGCCGCGGGCGGTCCCTCAATCGTCCGCTATCGCAATGATCGCGCCGAGCGCCTGCTCCGGCCCCGCTTGCTCTTCACCGAGGGCGGCCTGCTGCTGTGGGTGGTGGGCCTGGGCAACGCGATGATGGCGTTGACTTTGCTGGGGCTGGTGACGTCGGTCATCGTCATCGGCTCGACGCTGCGCACACCGAGCAAGGAGAGGGCCGCAGCAGCGGACGCCGAGCGCGGTCTGCCCGAGTAACGGCAAGGGCCCCTCACCAGGAGGGGCCCCATCTGGGCGATCGACGGGACTCGAACCCGCGACATCCGCGACCACAACGCGGCGCTCTACCAGCTGAGCTACGACCGCCGTAGCTGCGCCACATGAAGCGGCGCAACGAGGCGGCAGTCTAGGTGACGACGGGCGACCTGCGCGAAATGCCCGCTTCGGGTTGCGGTGGCGGAGGTCGGCGCAGCCCGCACACCGTTCGGCGCTGTGGCCATACTCACGAGTAACAAACCTGCAAGACTCTTGTTACCGACGGGTACCAGGAGTAGGTCATGGGTCATTACGTGCACAATCTGCGCGACATCGAATTCAACCTCTTTGAGATGCACCAGCTGCAGGAGCGGCTGGGCCAGCCTCCCTACGAGCAACTGGACAGCGCGACTTTGCGTGACATTCTCCGCGAGGTGGCGAACCTCGCCACCGGCGTCTGGGGTGACGCCTTCGTCTCGGCCGACCGCAATCCACCGGTGTACGACCCGGCCACCCGCACCGTGCAAACCAATCCCGACCAGAAGCGCGCCTTCCAGGCCATGGTCGACTCCGGCTTCATCGTGGCCGACCTGCCTGAGCAGTTCGGCGGCCTCAACGCGCCGGCCCAGTTGCGCTGGTCGATGGCCGAACTGTTGCTCGGTTCCAACCCCGCCGACCACCTCTACCTGGCCGGATATCCGTGGGCGGCGATTCTCTGGCGCATCGGCAACGCGGACCAGAAGCGCTTCGCCGAGCTCGCCATCGAGCGTTGCTGGGGCGGCACCATGGTGCTCACCGAGCCCGACGCCGGTTCCGACGTCGGTGCCGGCCGCACCAAGGCCGAACAGCAGGCGGACGGCAGTTGGCATCTCTCCGGCGTCAAGCGCTTCATCAGTGCGGGAGAACACGACCTGACTGAGAACATCTTCCATCTGGTGCTGGCGCGACCCGTCGGCGCCGGCCCCGGCACCAAGGGCTTGAGTCTCTTCCTCGTGCCCAAGTTCCTCGTCGACCTCAAGACCGGAGAACTCGGAGCCCGCAACGGCATCTACGCGACGGCCATGGAACACAAGATGGGGCTGCGCGGTTCCGCTACCTGCGAGATGACGCTGGGCGCCGAGCACCCGTGCATCGGCTACCTGGTCGGGGACAAGCACGACGGCATCGCCCAGATGTTCAACATCATTGAGTACGCGCGCATGCTCGTGGGCACCAAAGCCATCGCCACGCTGTCAACCGGCTATCTCAATGCACTCGCCTACGCCAAGGAGCGCGTGCAGGGCGCTGACATGCTGCAGATGGGGGATCGAACGGCACCACGTGTCACCATCACCCGCCATCCCGATGTACGCCGCCTGCTCATGCTGCAGAAGTCGTATGCGGAGGGGTTGCGGGCACTCGTTCACTACACCGCCACCTGGCAGGACGAAGTCACGCGCGCCGAGGCCGGGGACAGCACCGTGGATCTGTCGTTGGCGGAACGCATGAACGACCTGCTGCTGCCCATCGTCAAAGGCGTGGGCTCCGAGCGCTCCTACGAGATGTTGGCGCACGCGCTGCAGGTGTACGGCGGCAGTGGCTACCTGCAGGACTATCCGGTGGAGCAGTACATCCGTGACGCCAAGATCGACACCCTGTACGAGGGCACGACGGCCATCCAGGGCCAAGATCTCTTCTTCCGCAAAATGGTGCGCGACGGCTTCACCGCCGTGCAGCACCTCGGTGGCGAGATCGAGCGCACCGTGAAGGAGGGCGTGGGCATGGCCGAGGAGCGCAAGCTCCTGGGCAAGGCGCTGGCGGATGTGCAGGCCATGATCACCACCCTCGGCTTCTGGGCACAGGGTGCAGCGACCGGCCAGCCGCAGCAGTTGTACAAGGTGGGCCTCAACAGCACCCGACTGCTGCTGGCGGTGGGTGACCTCATCATCGGCTGGCTGCTCCTGCAGCAGGCGGCGGTGGCGCAAGCGGCGCTCGATGCCGGCAGCAAGGACAAGGACCTGCCCTTCTACACCGGAAAGGTCGCCACTGCCCGCTGGTTTGCGCACAATCGCCTTCCGCTACTTTCGGCCGAACGTTACGTTTGTGAACACACCGATGACGACATCATGACGATGCCGGTCGAAGCCTTCTAGGAGACATGATGTCGTTGCATGACGTGGTGCTCGTCGATGCCGTTCGCGTGCCCTTCGGCAAAGCTGGAGGCGTCTACGCGCAGACTCGCGCCGATGATCTTGGTGTGGCCGTGGTCAAGGCTTTACTCGAGCGCAGTGCGCTGGACCCTGCGCTGGT
>JAJXSV010000014.1 GCA_021784375.1 Actinomycetes bacterium
GGCCGTTCTTGGTGGACACGATCGGGCGGAAGATGCCGATGCGCGCGACCTGGCGGGCGAGCACTTCCATCACGCCCAGCGCGACGACCGCCTTACCCGCCCTCACGTGGGCTGAGGTGATGTACAGGCTGTTGGACACGGCACTCCGTTCGTCGCGCAAAGCCTACTTGACGTCGTGCTGGCGAGCGCTGCGCAGAAGGTGCGTGCACCCCGACTGGAGTCGGGGTGCACGCACCTTCAAGGGATCGACTGGCAGCGCGAAAACCGTTACTTACCACGGCCCTTTCGGGACTTTCGGTCCGCGGCGTTCCAGCGTGGCTTGTCGACCTGCTTGCGGTTCGTGCGGCCCGCGGCGGGTCGATCGGCGCTTGGCCGCTCAGCGCGGGGACGGTCATCGCGGTAGGACGGGCGCTCGCTGCTGTAGGGCCGTTCGCTGCGGGGACGGTCATCGCGGTAGGACGGGCGCTCGCTGTTGTAGGGCCGTTCGCTGCGGGGACGGTCATCGCGGTAGGACGGGCGCTCGCTGCGGGGACGATCATCGCGGTAGGACGGGCGCTCGCTGCGCGGGCGATCCCCGAACGACGGGCGCTCGCTGCGCGGGCGATCCCCGAACGACGGGCGCTCGCTGCCGTACGCGCGGTCACCGCGGGCACGCTCGCCGAACGAAGGCCGCTCCGCGCGGACGCGGTCTTCGCGGAAGCCGGGACGGTCGTCACGGAACGTTCGCGCGCCATGACCCTCGCGGAAGGCCGGTCGCTCATCGCGGATGCCGCCCTCGTCGCGGCGACGCGATGAGAAGTGTGGGCGGTCCTCGCTGAGCCGTCCGACCCGGCGTGCCTCGTGGCGCTCACGGTCATCCGTGCGGGGGCGGAAGCGTCGGTCCTCGACCGGCGCCGTGCGGGGACGGGCCTCCCGGTGATCGACGAACGACAGGTCGTCGTCGTGTTCGATCACGGCCCGACGCACGGCCTGTTCCTCCCGCAGGTGCGGGCGATGGGCGCGCGGGGCCACCTCGTCGCGCGCGCCGGTGACCTCTGCGAGGTACTCGTCTCCGACGTGGACGCGCTTGTCAATGGCCTCCACGCCGGCCTGGCGGAGCAGTTGCTCCGCGCTGCGCACCTGCCGGGTGGTGGAGATGAGGACGACCAGGCCGTCCTTGCCGGCCCGTGCCGTGCGGCCCGCACGGTGCAGGTAGTCCTTGGAATCATGGGGCGGGTCGATCTGCAGCACGAGGTCGATGCCGTCGACGTGGATGCCGCGGGCGGCGACGTCGGTGGCGACGAGCACGTCGACCCTGCCGTCGCGGAAGTTGGTGATGGCCTTGTTGCGCGCGCCCTGCGACTTGCCGCCGTGCAGGGCATCGACGCGCACGCCCATCTCCGCGAGTTCGCCGGCCCACTGCTCCACGCCCAGCTGGGTGCGCGCGAAGCAGATGGTGCGGCCCTCGCGCTTGGCGATGGCGTGCACGATGGCCGGCTTCTCCCGGGCATCGACGACGAACAGGTGGTGGACCATGGTGGTGACACTCGCAGTGTCGGGGTCAGTGGCGTGCTCCACGGGGTTGCTCAGGTGCTGCTTCACGAGCTTGTCGACACCGCGGTCGAGTGTGGCCGAGAACAGCAGGCGCTGACCGCCGGGCTGCACCAGGTTCATGATCTGGTCGACCTCTTCGAGGAAGCCCATGTCGGCCATCTGGTCGGCCTCGTCGAGCACGGCGATGGAGACGGAGGAGAGGTCGACGGCGCGACGATCGACGAGGTCGATGAGCCGCCCGGGCGTGGCCACGACGATGTCCGCACCGCGCCGCATGCCCTCGAGCTGGCGGTCGTAGGAGGCGCCGCCGATGACCAGCTGCATGCTCAGCTTGACCTGCTGTGCGAGTGGGTAGAGGGCGTCACGCACCTGCATGGCGAGTTCCCGGGTCGGAACCAGGATGAGCGCCCGCGGGTGCATGGGCTCGGACTTCCCGCCCATGAGGCGGGTGAGCATGGGCAGGCCGAAGGCCAGCGTCTTGCCCGAACCCGTCTTGCCGCGGCCCAGCACATCGCGGCCCGCGAGCGCGTCGGGGATGGTGGCCGACTGGATCGCGAAGGGCTCGGTGATGAGCGCATTGGCGAGCGCGACGGTGAGCGGCCGCGGCAGGCCGAGGGAGGCGAAGGCCGGCGCGTCCAGCGCCATGTCGAGTTCGGGGATGGCCTCACGTCGGGGCGCGCGCTCTCCGCGGGGCTTGCCGTAGGGGCGGTCATCGCGGCGTTTGTAGGAGGCGCCGCCCTGCGGGCGCGCAGCAAAATTCGAACGGCGTTCAGCCATGGTGAATCAACAACTTTCGATGCGAATTGCGTTGGGGAAATGGATTCGCGCGTCGAAAGTCTCGTTCCGTCCAATGCGCTGCCTGACAATCAGGTGTGCCAATGGTAACGGACGGCAGCCGTTCGGCGTACCAATCCGTCAGGCCACCGCGAACGAGCGCTTGCTCAGGCCCAGCCAGTAGCCCTCGATCTCCGATTCGACGGGCGCGTGCGCATCCGTCGAGGCACCAAGGGTCACGTACATGGGCGCCAGGTGGTCCACGGTCGGATGCGCGTAGCGCAGTGCCGGTGCGGTCTGGCGGTACCGGAGCAGGGTCTCGACATCTCCGGCGCGCAGCGCCTGGTCGGCCCAACCGTCGAACTCCACGGACCACGCGGGAGGTGCCTGGTCGAAGCCGGCGCCCCAGTTCACGTAGGGCAGGCCATGCGTCATGAAGCCGGACCCGATGATGAGCACGCCCTGATCGCGCAGGGTCCTGAGCTGCTCGCCGATGCGAAACAGGCGCTCGGGGTCGAGCGAGGGCATCGACATCTGCAGGACCGGGATGTCGGCGTCGGGGTACATGACCGCGAGTGGCACGTAGGCCCCGTGGTCGAGGCCGCGGTTGGGCTGCTCGGAGACGGGTTCCAGGTCCGACAGGAGCGCGCGCACGGACGCCGCCAGCTCGGGTGCGCCGGGTGCCCTGTACTGCTGGCTGTAGTACTTCTGGGGGAAGCCGTAGAAGTCGTAGATGAGGGGCACGGTGCTGGTCGCCCCGATCGTCAGCGGTGCCGATTCCCAGTGCGCGCTCACGATGAGGATGGCCTTGGGGCGGGGGAGGTCGCGACTCCACTGCTGCAGTTCGGCCACCCACAGGCGGTCGTCCTGCAACGGGGGAGCGCCGTGGCCGAGGTACAGGGCGGGCATGGTGTTCGTCGTCATGGCGACACTGTAGCAAAAGGTTGTCGCTTTAACTAATTGGCGCTGTACCCGGCTGTCGAAGCCGACCGGCGCGCCACGTCATCCCGGGAGTCGCTCGGCCGGGACGCCGTTGGCGGTGGCAGGCACCCATCCCGTGGCGGTGGGTCAACGGGTGCGTTGGCACTGTCGATCCGACGGCTGCGGCAGACGGGCGGCCAATAGCCGACTAGCCGAAGACGACGGTGCGCTTCCCGTCGAGGAACACGCGGTCCTCGGCGAACAGGCGAACGGCGCGCGAGAGGGCGAGGCGCTCGACGTCACGGCCGATCTCGGCCAGGTCCTCGGGTGTCTGCCGGTGGCTCACGCGCTTCACCTCCTGCTCGATGATGGGGCCCTCGTCAAGGTCCGCGGTGACGAAATGTGCAGTGGCACCAATGAGTTTCACGCCGCGTTCGTGCGCCTGGTGATAGGGGCGGGCCCCCTTGAAGCCGGGCAGGAAGGAGTGGTGGATGTTGATGGCGCGGCCGCTCAGGGCGCGACAGGCGTCGTCGGACAGGATCTGCATGTAGCGCGCGAGCACCACCAGGTCGACCGCCCGCTCCTCGACGATCGCGAGCAGGCGTGCTTCCTGCGCGGGCTTGCTCTCGCGCGTCACCGGCAGGTGGTCGAAGGGGATGCCGTAGCGCTCCGCGGTGGGCCGGCAGGTCTCGTGGTTGGAGACGATGCCCGCGATGTCGATGGGGAGTTCGTCGGCACTCCAGCGGTACAGCAGGTCCACCAGGCAGTGGTCGTACTGCGACACCATGATGAGGACCCGCGTGCGCTGGGCCTCCGGGCGGAGGTTGATGGCCGCATCGAACTCCTCCAGCGCCGACCGCAGGCCCGCGCGCACCGCACCCAGCTCGGCCTGGTCGCTGTCGAAGCGCGTGCGGGCGAAGAACAGCCCGGTTCCGAGGTCGGAGAACTGCTCCTGCTCGAGGACGTTGCCGCCGACGGCGACGATGCCTCCGCTCAGGGCGTGGATGATGCCGCTGCGATCGGGGCAGGTCACCTGCAGTACGTAGTTGCTCATGGGTCGCCTTCCGCTCCGCCTCGAGGCGCCACCGGCGACCGTGAGCGCCGGGCGTCCTCCGGGCAGGCTAACGGGCGGCCCCCTGGCCCTGAGCGGCGGGCCGAAGGGACCGGCCCGCTCCGGCCGCCTGCTCCGGCGCTCGAAATCCGCCGCTGACCTACATCACAGGTGGGCGCATTGCGACCGACGTGACGGCGGTCGGAGGATTTCAAGGGGAGAACGGCCCAAAAGGGGTGAAAAGCGGCCAATACGCGCGTTCGTCGTGGAATCGTGCCCTTTGGCCTAAGAAAAGCAACCGTTCAGCGAGCAGAATACGCTCTGTTCACACGCTCCCAAGTGAGGAAACCACATGACGAACCCGCCCACCAACAATGCGCGACTGATCGCGTGGGTCGAAGAAATCGCCGCACTCACCAAGCCCGACGAGGTCGTCTGGGCGGACGGCTCACAGGAGGAGTGGGATCGCCTCACCACGCAGTTGGTCGATGCGGGCACCTTCATCCGCCTGAATCCCGAGAAGCGCCCCAACTCCTTCCTCGCCCGCTCCAACCCGTCCGACGTGGCCCGCGTCGAGGACCGCACCTTCATCTGCGCGGACTCCAAGGAGGAGGCCGGTCCCACGAACAACTGGATGGCCCCCGACGAGATGCGCGCCACGCTCCACCCCTTGTTCGACGGCGCCATGCGCGGACGCACGATGTACGTCATCCCCTTCTCCATGGGTCCGCTGGGCTCGCCCATCTCGCAACTCGGGGTGGAGATCTCAGACTCTCCGTACGTCGTGCTCAACATGCGCATCATGACCCGCATGGGCCGGGCCGCCCTCGACGCGATCGGTGACGGAGACTGGGTCAAGGCCGTGCACAGCGTCGGTATGCCCCTGGTTGACGGCGCCCAGGATGTGCCGTGGCCGTGCAACGACACGAAGTACATCACCCACTTCCCCAAGACCCGTGAGATCTGGTCCTTCGGTTCGGGCTACGGCGGCAATGCGCTGCTGGGCAAGAAGTGCTTCGCCCTGCGCATCGCGTCCAACATGGGCAAGGCCGACGGCTGGCTCGCCGAGCACATGCTCATTCTCAAGCTCACGTCCCCCGAGGGCGACGTCAAGTACATCACCGGCGCCTTCCCCAGCGCCTGTGGCAAGACGAACCTCGCGATGCTCCAGCCCACCATCGCGGGCTGGAAGGTCGAGACCATCGGTGACGACATCGCCTGGATGCGCTTCGGTGCCGACGGCCAGCTCTATGCGATCAACCCCGAGGCCGGCTTCTTCGGTGTGGCGCCGGGCACGGGCATGTCCACCAACGCCAACGCCATGCTCAGCCTCACCGGCAACTGCATCTTCACCAACGTCGCGCTCACGGACGATGGCGATGTGTGGTGGGAGGGCATGACCGCGGAGACCCCGGAGCACCTCATCGACTGGCAGGGCAACGACTGGACGCCCGCCTCGGGCAAGGTCTCCAGCCACCCGAACAGCCGCTTCACGGCGCCCGCCTCGCAGTGCCCGTCCATCGCCCCCAATTGGGAGGACCCGGCCGGCGTCCCCATCTCGGCCATGCTCTTCGGCGGTCGCCGCGCCTCGAACGTCCCGCTGGTTGTCGAGGCCCGCGACTGGTCTCACGGCGTGTTCCTGGGCGCCACCATCGCCTCGGAGCAGACGGCGGCAGCGGAGGGCACCGTCGGCGCCCTCCGTCGCGATCCCTTCGCCATGCTCCCGTTCTGCGGCTACAACATGGCCGAGTACTGGGGCCACTGGCTGTCCATGGCGGAGCGCGCCGGCGCCAAGTTGCCGAAGATCTACCAGGTGAACTGGTTCCGCAAGAGCGCCGAAGGCAAGTGGCTGTGGCCCGGATTCGGTGAGAACAGCCGCGTCCTCGCCTGGGTCGTGAAGCGCGTGGCCGGTCGTGTAGACGCCCACGAGACGCCGCTCGGCTTCGCGCCGCTGCCCGGCGACCTCGACCTGCAGGGCCTCGACATCACGCCGGAAGACCTCGCCGAGCTCTTCCACGTGGACACCGAGCGCTGGCTCGCCGAGTGCGACATGACCGCCGAGTACTTCACGAAGTTCGGCGACCACGTGCCGGTCGAGCTGCGCGAGGAACTCGCCGCCTTGCGCACGCGCCTGCAGAACGCGTAACGCAAGCGAACGCAAGTGGGTGGCACCCGACGGGTGCCACCCACTTCGCATTCCGACGCTCCGCCGGCCGCCCTCCGTGGCCCTGGTGCGGACTGCGGATCTCGTTGATTCGCAAGGGAAATCGAGCATCACAGGGCGCCCGATAGAATGCCGCTCCGCTGCCGCGAGCAGTGGCCACACTGGAGGGCATGATGTCGATCGACCTGCGCGGCCGCGATTTCCTCAAGGAGATCGACTTCACGGCAGCGGAACTCACCGCCCTGATGGATGTCGCAGCGACCTTGAAGTCGAGCGGGCGGCAACGCCAGCGCCACCTCGAGCGTCGATGCATCGCGCTCATCTTCGAGAAGACCTCGACCCGCACGCGCTGCGCCTTCGAGGTCGGCGCGCACCACCAGGGCGCCGACGTCACCTACCTCGATCCCACCGGTTCGCAGTTCGGCCACAAGGAGTCGGCCGCGGACTCCGGTCGCCTGCTCTCGCGCATGTTCGACGCCATCCAGTTCCGCGGCAAGTCGCAGGCCATCCTCGAGACCCTGGCGGAGTTCTCGCGCGTGCCCGTCTACAACGGGCTCACGGACGACTGGCACCCGACGCAGATGCTTGCGGACTTCCTCACCATGCGTGAGCACGCCACCAGCGGCGACCTCGCGCAGGTCTCCTTCGCCTACCTGGGCGACGCGCGCAACAACATGGGCAACTCCATGCTCGTCACGGCCGCCATCCTGGGCGCCGACGTGCGCATCGTCGCCCCCAGGGAGTTGTGGCCGACCGCGTCGGTGCAGGCGATGGCGCGGGAGGCGGCTGCGCGCTCGGGCGCGCAACTGCTCATCACCGAGGATGTCGAGGCAGGCGTGCGCGGAGCCGAGTTCATCCACACCGATGTCTGGGTGTCCATGGGGGAGGACGAGGAGGTCTGGGACCAGCGCGTCTCCGCCCTGCGCCCGTACCGGGTCACGTCGGACACGCTGGCCCTCACCGGGCGCAAGGACGTGAAGTTCATGCACTGCCTGCCCGCCTACCATGATCAGTCCACGCCGACCGGTCGTCACGCGGCGGAGGCCTACGGCTTCCTCGACGGCATCGAGGTGAGCACGAGCGTGTTCGACGGCCCGCACAGCATCGTGTGGGACCAGGGCGAGAACCGCCTCCACACCATCGAGGGGCTGATGGTCGCGACCCTCGGTGACCTCGAGACCGGCGCCATCCTGCGTTCCTAGTCGACCGCCCGGCACGACCTACACTGCTGCCCATGCCCCTCGAGACACCAGGTCTGTCGACGCTCCCCGAGACGCGGACCGACACCCGCACCGACGACGGAGACCACGACCTCTTCGCGCACTATGTGCGCAAGGACAAGATCGTCGAGAGTGCCGTGACCGGGATCCCGGTGGTGGCCCTGTGCGGCAAGGTGTGGGTGCCCAACCGCGACCCCTCGAAGTTCCCCCTCTGCCCGGACTGCAAGCGCATCTACGACGGCCTCAAGCCCGGCAAGGACGAGTAGCCCGCGACTGCGGTGTGGTCCGCTGTCGCCGGTGCGTGATGCCGTGGTCAGCAGCCGGCGAATGAGGCCGCGAGGGCGTCGATGGCGAGTCGCGTCCTGATGCGCACCGGCTCGCTGTCCTTCACCCCGTTGATGATGATGGCGAAGGGCCGGGTGATGCCGGACTGTGCGGGCGCGTAGCCGGCCAGTGAGATGACGTCCCTGAGTGAGCCTGTCTTGGCCGCGAGCACACCCCTCACGCATTTCGACGGCTTCGTCGCATAGCGCTTCTTCAAGGTGCCATCGACGCCGGCCCGGGGGAGTAGCGAGCGCAGAACCTGGGTGCGCGGGTGGAGCGCGGCGATGCGCAGGGTCTGGGCCACGGCGAGGGGCGTCATGCGATTGGCGCGCGAGAGCCCCGCGCCGTCCACCAGCCTGACCGCCTTGGTGGGGACGCCCATATGCCGGAGCTGCGTCAAGGCGAAGCCGCGGGCGTCTGCCCAGCTCGCCCCGTGCCCGGCGGCGATGGAGGAGAGGCGGAAGGCCATCTCTGCGATGTCGTTGTCGGAGTACCAGAGCATGTCGCGCAGCGTCGACTTCAGGGTGTAGCCACTGATGGCGCTGATGCGGGTGCCGGTGGAGACCGTCCGGCCCGTGAACGGCACCCGCACCCCATCGGCCGCGAGGGCCCGCCGGAAGATCCTGCCGGCGTCGATGCCGGAGTCGGCGACCCGGCGCTGGTCGACGACGAGGGCGCGCACCGGGCGCTCCTCGACGGGCACCTGTGCTGCCACCACGCCGGGTTGCAGTGAGGGGGCCGGGAACAGGGAGTCGTCGATGGTGAGCCGCTTCGGCGAGGCGCCCATCGCCGTGAGCGTCTCCACCGTGGTGGCGGCGAGGGTGTCGACCTGGGCGGACGTGAGCGCAGGGTCACCGCCGCCGACGAGCGTCAGTGTCCCGGTGGCGCTGTCGAAGTCGACGCTGGTGACCGGCTTCCACTCGGGTCCGAGGACCTCGAGTGCGATGGTCGCGGTGATGACCTTCATGGTGGAGGCCGGCATGAGCGCAGCCGTCGGCCGGTTGGTCCAGAGTGTGGTGCCGTCGGCGTTCATCGCGACCTCGCCGGACTGTGCGGGGACCGGCAGCCGCTGGGCCCGGTTCCGTATCAGCGTGAGCACCCGGCCCAGATCCGCGGCGTCCATGGTCGGCGCGGCGATCGGGGCGACGGCGGTGTGCGTGTCCGGCGTGGCGGTGAGGGTCTCATCCGCCCAGGCCGCCATGGGGGCCACCGCCACCAGTGCCGCCACGAGCAGTCGCCCGCCGATGTGCGAGCGCAGAGGCCGGCGGCGGGGCCCGGCGATGGACGACGCCCGCGACGCGCGCCGCTGCCTGAGATGCACCTGCCAAGGGTACCGGCGCCGCCGGGCCCGAGCGTCCGCGCTGCCCGGCCCGGGCGGTCCTGCGACCACGCCACGGGACCGGGCGCGGCTCGTCGTTCGCTAGCCTTGCAGCATGGCTTCAGCGCTGGATCGAGAGCAGGCGATCGGCGTGTTCGACTCCGGTGTGGGTGGGCTCACGGTGGCCCGTGCGATCATCGACCAGCTGCCCAACGAGCAGGTCCTGTACGTCGGCGACACGGCTCGTGGGCCCTACGGCCCGCGCCCCCTCGCCGAGGTGCGCAGCTTCGCGCTCGAGATCATGGACGGACTCGTGGAGCGAGGCGTCAAGGCCATCGTCATCGCCTGCAACACGGCCAGCGCAGCGGTGCTGCGGGACGCCCGTGAGCGCTACGAGATCCCGGTGGTGGAGGTCATCCAGCCGGCAGCGCGCAGGGCCGCCAGGACCACCCGCAATGGCCGTATAGGGGTCATCGGCACGCAGGCCACCATCACCAGCGGGGTCTACGAGGACGCACTCGCGGCGCTCCCGGATGTCACCGTCGTCTCCGCTGCCTGCCCCTCCTTCGTCGGCTTCGTGGAGGCCGGCATCACGACCGGGCCCGAACTGCTCAACGATGCCCACCGGTACCTGGACCCGCTGGCCGCCGAGGACATCGACACGCTGGTGCTCGGATGCACGCACTACCCGCTGCTCACCGGCGTGATCCAGTACGTCGTCGGCGAGGACGTGGCCCTGGTGTCCAGCGCGGAGGAGACGGCGAAGGACGTCTACCGCATGCTCACCACCAACGACCTGCTGCGGCCCGCGACCTCGGTGCCTGCCCGGCACGACTTCCTGGCGACCGGCGATCCCGCCCCCTTCGCGGAGCTCGGTCGACGCATACTCGGCACCGCGGTATCGCCCGAGCACGCCTCCTTCGGCGTTCTCCGCTGACACCGCGGCTGCGGGTCACTCCCGACCCTGCTGAGCCACGGCAGCTTTGGCGATGACGAGCGTGGCTCATCTACGGTTACGCCATGCGATCCGATGGCCGTGCCAATACCCAACTCCGCCCTGTGAGCTTCGAGCGCGGCTGGTCCGCGCACGCCGAGGGCTCGTGCCTGGTGGCGTTCGGCGAGACCAAGGTGCTGTGCACCGCATCGTTCACCGAGGGCGTCCCGCGTTGGCGCAAGGACAGCGGCCTCGGTTGGGTGACGGCGGAGTACGCCATGCTGCCGCGGGCCACCACCACGCGCAATGACCGGGAATCGGTGAAGGGCAGGCTCGGCGGGCGCACCCAGGAGATCTCGCGGCTGATCGGCCGCTCGCTGCGCGCCGCCATCGACCTCTCCCATCTGGGCGAGAACTCCATTGTCATCGACTGCGATGTGCTGCAGGCCGATGGCGGCACTCGCACCGCTGCGATCACCGGCGCCTGGGTCGCCCTCTACGACGCGCTCGCCTGGGCACAGGAACGCTCCATCGTGCGCGATGTGCGCGCTGCGTTGCCCCACTCCGTGGCCGCCGTCAGCGTCGGCATCATCGATGACGAGACGCGCCTCGACCTGCACTACGCGGATGATGTGCGCGCGGATACGGACATGAACGTCGTCATGACCGGCGACGGCCTCTTCGTCGAGGTCCAGGGCACGGCGGAGGGTGCGCCCTTCGATCGCGCACGGCTCGATGAGCTGCTGTCGCTGGCCTCCGCCGGCTGCGCCGAGTTGGCCGCGCTGCAGCGCGCCGCCGTTGGCGCCTGACCATGCGGGTGGTCTTCGCGACGGGCAACGCGCACAAGGTCGGTGAGGTGCAGCGCATCCTCGACACGGCGAGCGCCGCCATCGAGGTCCTGTCCCTGCGTGACTGGCCGGATGCCCCGACCCCGGTGGAGGACGGCGCGACCTTCGCGGACAACGCCTTGATCAAGGCCCGCGCCATCGCGAGGCACACCGGCTTGCCCGCCATCGCCGACGATTCCGGCATCTGCGTGGACGCCCTCAACGGCATGCCAGGGATCTTCTCCGCCCGCTGGAGCGGGGCGCACGGACGCGACGCGGAGAACCTCGAGCTGCTGCTCGGCCAGATGCAGGAGGTGCCCGACGGCAGGCGCGGCGCGCGATTCGTCTGCGCCGCCGCCATCGTCACCCCGGCCGGCGCGGAGCGCGTGGTCGAGGGCACCATCGATGGGGTGCTCATCCGTGAGCGGCGGGGCGCTGGCGGCTTCGGCTACGACCCCATCTTCAAACCCCACGGGTACAGCGTCACCACGGCGGAACTCAGCGCGGAGGAGAAGGACGCCATCAGCCACCGTGGAGCGGCCTTCCGCGCACTGGCTCCGGTGATCGCCGAACTCCTCGGCTGAGCACGCGCCCGTCCTCCATCTGCAGCGCACAGATGACCCACTGCGAGCTGCCCTCGACGATCACTCGTCGGCCCTGTACGGATGGCGGGACTCGAACCCGCACGCCTTGCGGCCGAGGCTTTTAAGGCCCCTGCGTCTGCCATTCCGCCACATCCGCGCCTTCGGTCGTGCACGTGCGGGCGAGGGGACTTGAACCCCTACGCCTTGCGGCACAGGAACCTAAATCCTGCGTGTCTGCCTGTTCCACCACGCCCGCGTGCCCCGGGTCGTGCCCGCGACCAGGCAAAGCCTAGGCGGACGCACTGCGGGTGCGGGGTCGGCAGCGTAGGCTGACCGCATGGATCGCAAGCCCCAGGAAATCATCAGCGACATCGATGCGACGCGTGACCGCTTGGTCACCAACCTCGACGAGATTGCCGACCGCCTGCAGCCGGAGGAGATCGCCAAGCGCACATTGGCCAAGGGGGAGCGCACGGTCAAGCGGGCGTACGGCCAGGTCAAGGACTTCTACGTCGACGATGTGAGCGGGGAGATCCGCCAGGACCGGGCCATGAAGAGCGGTGCCATCGCAGTCGGCCTGCTGGTGCTGCGCAAGCTCCTGAAGTAGCACTTGCACGTCCTCGTCATCCTGGCCATCGCGGGTGTGATCGCCGGGCTCATCAACGGCGTCGTCGGCGGCGCCAGCCTCATGACCTTCCCGCTGCTGGTGGCCACCGGCCTGACTCCGGTGCAGGCCGCGGTCACCAACATCGTGGGCATGGGAGGAGGGAACAGCTTCGCGCTGCTCCCGCACGCCCGCGCACGACGCCCCCTCTTCCGTCGGTGGCTGCGCCCGGCTGCCATCACGGGCTTCGGCGCCGTCATCGGCGCCACCCTGCTCCGCGTGTCCCCACCCCACGTCTTCGGGGCCATCGTCCCCGTGCTCGTGGCCCTCGCGACCATCACCATGCTCCTGCCCAGGCCGGCGCTGCAGCCGCACGGCTCGGGGCATGCCCACACCAACTGGCGCCTCTGGGGCAGTGGCGTCTACTGCGGCTTCTTCGGTGCCGGCATGGGCGTCATCAGCATCGCGGTGCTGGCGCGCGACGGTCGCCTCGACATGCGTGAGGTCGCCATCATCAAGAACCTCGTGATCGCCACGGCGAACACGGTGGCGACGGTCTACTTCCTCACCCTGGGCGGGGTCGATATCCCCCGCGCCGCCACCCTCTTCGTGAGCTCGGGCGTGGGCGGATTCCTCAGCAGCCGGGTCATCGATCGCTCCAACCCCGAGCTGCTGCGCTGGCTCGTCGTGCTCATCGGCGTCGCGTCGTCCGTGTATTTGACCCTTCGCCTGTTCCGCTAGATATCCTGTTCGTGTGACGCCTGATCCCGGACTCGACCGACGAGCCACCCCCCGCCAGGCGCGCGCTCGGGATCGCGTCGAGGCGATCCTGGTCGCGGCCCGCGAGATCATCGAGAACGACGGGGTGGAGCCCCTCTCGACGCAGCGCATCGCCAAGGTTGCGGGCATCCCCGTCGGGAGCGTTTACCAGTTCTTCCCGAACAAGCATTCCATCGTGCTCGAGTTGGCCAAGCGCTCGCTCGTTCCCATGAACCACCTGCTCGATGCGACCAGTCCGGCGCCCGTCGACGATGAGGCCTGGTGGGCCTGGTGGGAGGCGTACCTCGACGCACTGATCGCGATGTGGCGCGAGGACTCGAGCGGTGGGGCGATCTGGTCCGCGTGTGCCGGGACGCCCGAGTTGTGGGCCCGTGCCTGGCAGCTCGAGCAGGAGTATGCGCGCGGTGTCGCGGGACTGCTCTCTCCCCTGTTCCCACACGACAGTGTGCAGGTGCAGGAACGACGGGCGGTCATCCTGTCGCGCATGATCGCGTTCGGTCTCGACTGCGCCTGGTTCAGCGGCAAATGGGATCAGGCGGCTGCCGACCTGGTGAAGCGGTCGGCCGTGGCCGCGCTGGCCGCGGAGATCGCTGCGGCGAAGGTAGCGGCGGGCTCGCGTCGCTGACGCCAGGCGCACGGCCGCCGCGGCGAGCGGTCTTGAGGACCCCGTCCGCGCATTCTGGGAATATCCGACACGCCGAGTTATTGCTTGACAGCAAAGGGTTTTCGAGCGCACCCTGTTCGTGTTCGGTTCGTCCCAATGGCGAAAGGATCAGACGCTTCAGGCGCATACGATCACAAAGTGTTGAGGCCGGTACGAGTGCCGAACTTGCCCCCGCAACCGTCTAGGAAATGAGGCAGATGACGATTCCGGTAGACAACAGATGAAGCGGCCGTGAAGAGATTCGCGGCCGCTTCTTGTTGCCCGTCGGTGGGCCTCAGACCTCGAGGTCGCGCACCAGCCGCGCGACGTGCCCAGTGGCCTTGTGGCCGTACATCACGCGCTCCAGGCGGCCGTCGGCGTCCACGATGAAGGTGGAGCGGATGACACCGATCGAGGTGCGCCCGTACATCTGCTTCTCACCCCAGGTGCCGTACGCCTCGTGGACCGCCTTGTCGGGGTCACTCAACAGCGGGAACGGCAGATGGTTGTCCGTCTTGAACTTGTTGAGCGCGTCTCGATGGTCTGGCGAGATCCCGAGTACGACGTAGCCGGCATCCAGCAGGCGCTGGTGATGGTCCCGGAAGTCACAGGCCTCAGTCGTGCAGCCAGGCGTGCCGGCGGCGGGGTAGAAGTACACGATGACGCGACGCCCGCGCTGGTCGCCCAGCGAGACCGCCCGGCCATCGGCATCGGTGAGGTTGAAGTCGGGCGCCGGTTCGCCCACGAGCAGCTGCTTCGTCATGCCTGCAACGTACGCCGCACCGCGGGGCGCGGGAATATACCCGCCGGGGTACCCGTTATCCTTGGCGACACTGCTGGGAGGCAATGATGGCAACAGTGAACCTCACGATGGAGACCTTCGAGTCGACGGTTCTCGGCGAGGGCATTGTCCTTGTGGACCTGTGGGCCGCGTGGTGCGGTCCCTGTCGCATGTTCGCACCGGTGTACGACGCCGCCTCCGAGGCGCGTCCGCACGTCACCTTCGCCAAGGTCGACACCGAGGCCGAGCAGCAACTGGCCGGTGCCCTCGGCGTCTCGTCCATTCCGACGCTCATGATGTTCCGCGACGGCATCCTCCTCTACAACGAGGCCGGTGCCCTGCCTGCGCCTGCCCTCGAGGACCTCATCAGCCAGGTCGAGGCACTCGACATGGACGTGGTGCGCGCCGAGATCGCGAAGTTGGACCACGAGCACAGTTCGGAAGCACACGCCTGAGCGCAAGCCTCCTGGCCCTGCTGCCCTGTCGTCCGGTGGAGCATCACTGACACAATCGGACCATGGTGGAAATCGCTGAGATCCAGACCCTCGGTACTGCCCGCATCGACTCACCACTGAGCGGGCGTGCCCGCTTGGAGGGCGAGTCCCCGCGTTTCGTGGCTGACGACGTCCGGGTGCTCTTCGACGACATGGCTGACGCCATGACGGCCTCGCTCGCGTCGGGGAAGCCGCTGCCGGGATTCGAGTTGGCTGGCGCACGCGAGAAGATCTACTTCGATCCCACGAAGCTGCGCGTCGGCATCGTCACCTGCGGCGGTCTCTGCCCGGGACTCAACAACGTCATCGCCGGTCTCGTGCAGGAACTCAAGGCGCTGTACGGCGTCAAGCACATCACCGGCTTCCGCAACGGCTACCAGGGCTTCATCGCGGCGTACGGCCACGACACCATGGACCTGGGCAGCATCGACGTGCAGCCGCTGCGCGGCATGGGCGGCACCGTGCTCGGCACCTCGCGTGGCAACCAGGACCCCGAGGCCATCGTCGACTGCCTGGAGCGCGAGGGCATCGGTGTGCTCTTCGTCATCGGTGGCGACGGCACCATGCGCGGCGCCCAGGCGATCGCGGACGTGGTGCGGACGCGGGGTCTGAAGGTGGCAGTGGTCTGCGTTCCCAAGACGATCGACAACGACATCCCGTACATCGACCAGAGCTTCGGCTTCATGACCGCCTTCGGCGAGGCGGCGCACGCCATCCGCGCCGGCTACGTCGAGGCCACCGCAGCACCCAATGGCATCAGCCTGATCAAGCTGATGGGGCGCTACTCGGGCTTCATCGCGAGCCACGCGGCACTCGCCGACACGTCCGCGGACGTCGTCCTCATCCCCGAGGTGCCCTTCGCCATCGAGGGGGAGGGCGGGCTGCTCGCCTACATCGATGCCTGCCTCAAGGCCCAGGGCCATGCCGTCGTCGTCATCGCCGAAGGCGCGGGGCAGGAGCACGTCGAGGGCGACCTCGGCACCGACGCCTCGGGCAACAAGGTGCTCGCCGACATCGGGGGCCTGCTGCGCCGACGCGTGAAGTCCTATTTCGAGGAACGGGGCGTTGAGATCGCGCTGCGCTACATCGATCCCAGTTACGCCATCCGCACGGTTGCCGCCAACGCCTACGACAGCGTCTACTGCATCCAGCTCGCGCAGGCCGCGGTCCATGCCGCCATGGCGGGCAAGACGGAGGTGGTCGTCGGGCGCTTCCGTCGTCGCTTCGTCCACCTGCCGATCCCGCTGGTGGTGAGCCGCACGAGCATGGTGCATCCGGACGGCGACCTATGGCGCTCCGTGCTCGAGAACACCGGCCAGCCCTACTCCTTCGACTGACTGCGCCCCCAGGTGCCGCCGCGGCCGCCCGCAGCCGGTGCCGGCTCAGCGCCCGAGTGTGGTCCCCATGCCCTGCCGGCGCGCAGCCTCATCGACCACGGCCGCGAAAGCGGCGTCCAGCGCCCCCACGCCCAGATTGCAGCACACCACGCGATCGGCGGTGCCGGGCTCGCGCACGCGATCGCCGACGGACGCCTGCGGGGCGCGCCACCCCTGGAAGTGCCCGAGGGAGCGGTAGTGCTCGAACTGCCCGACGTGATCGGTGAGGAATACCTCCGCGCCGTCGATGCAGTCCTTGGCGACCACCGCGTCGAAGTCGATGGGGAGCAGCAGGTGCCTGGCCTTGAGCATGCCGGGCAGGAGCGCCGGTTGCGGATCCTTCACGATCGGTGCCGCTGAGATGACGATGTCCGCGTCGGCCACCGCCTGCTCGACGGTGGTGGCGACCTCGCTGCAACCGCGGAGCGCGGCCGCACGCTGCGGGTCCGGGTCGTAGGCGACGATGTGCACGTCGGGGTTCAGGGCCCGCAGCATGTCGGCGTGGTAGTTGCCCTGCTCGCCGGAGCCGAGGATCGCGGCGCGGGACCACCCGGCGGGAGCCCAACGGCGGACGCACACGCCGCTGGCGGCCGCGGTGCGGGCGGCGGTGATCTCGACGCAGTCCATGACTGCGATGGGCACGCCGGTGGCCGCCTCGTTCAGGATGAGCAGGCCATTGATGTAGGGGATGCCGAGTGCCTTGTTCGTCGGGTAGCCCGACACCCACTTGATCGCTGCCACGTCGGAGCGCTCGATCCAGGCGGGCATGGCGTGGATGAAGGCGTCCTTGCGCGGATGGATGCCGGGCTTCGGTGGCATCTCGATGCCCCCGCCGGCGAGGTCGACGTAGGTCTGCTCGGCGACATCGATCTGGGTGATCCAGTCCGGCATGACGGCTCGGACTTCGGCTCGGGTCAGGTAGATGAGGTCGGCGGTCACGGTCTCTCCAGTCGCTGTTGCGACGACGCTACTTGAGCCATGGTGGAGCGCGCGTGAGCGTGCGCGAAGATCAGTCGGACGGGTGCGTGCGTGCGGCGGGCGAGGAGCGGTGGCCCTTCGCCGCGGGACTCAGCCTGCGAAAGGGCCGGCCGCCGCAGCTGCCTGCTGCCGCAACGTGGCAAGGCTCCGCAGGGTCGGCTTGGGACCAGGCGAAGGGGGCAGGGGCGGGAGGGAATCGAGCGCGGCCTGCCGGATGGCGGAGGCGACGCTCACCGCGTCCGCGAAGCGGGCAGCGGCGGCACTCTTGGCGGCGGGGGTGTTGGCCTGTGACCTGACCGCCTCGAGGTCGGCCTTGGCGTGCTTCACCCGGGCAGTGAAGGTCTCATTGATCTTCACCACGGCGGCGGCTCGCACGGCCAGCGCGGCCTTGTAGGTGCGGTTCGCCAACTGCCAGGCGTCGAGGGCGACCCGCAACTCGGAGTCGGTGACCTTCGAGGAGTGCCTCCCGTTGCCGGTGTCGCTGCGACCCGGCTGGGGATTGGCCCTCGCCGCGGCGACGGCGAACAGGTCGTCGGGGAAGACCTTCTTGGCCATGACGGCAGGCACCGGCGCGGCGCGATCGAGGGCGAATACGGGCGAGGGGACCATCGCCATGACGGCGACGATCCCCGCACCGGCCGCACTGAGCCGCCTCACCCGCGTGATCACAGGTGAATTGTGCACACATCCGGCTGTGAAAAGACTGCGAAACGGCGCTGACATCGCTGGGCATGGCTTGCGAGTCAGCGGATTCACGGTGGAATAGGCATGTGAAGCCACTAGTGATGATCATCGATGACGAGCCCGGGGTCCGGGAGCTCATCAGCGATGCCCTGCGGCTGGGCGGCTACGACGCCGTGGAGGCCGTGGACGGGCAGGAGGCGCTGCTCATCCTTCGCCACACCCAGCCCGATCTCATGATCGTCGACGTGAACATGCCGGGCATGGACGGCTTCGAGTTCCTCACCAAGGTGCGCGAGCGCGGCCTCAGCACGCCCGTCATCATGCTCTCGGCCCGAGGTGACCGCATCGACGTGACCCACGGCCTCCAGTTGGGCGCGGACGACTACGTGCGCAAGCCCTTCGGCCTCGAGGAGCTCCTGCTCCGTGTCGCCGCGGTGCTGCGGCGCACGTCCGCGGTCGACGAACCCGCCACCGTGCTCCGATGCGGACCGGTCGAACTCGATGCCCGCGTGCACCGCGTGAAGCGCCAGGGCGAGGTCGTCGAGATGTCACCCACCGAGTTCCGGCTGCTGGAGTACCTCCTGCAGCACCAGGCCCGGGTCGTCACACGCAGCGAGTTGCTGCGCCAGGTATGGGGCATCGACTTCGAGACGGACACCTCGGTCGTCGACACCTATGTCTCCTACCTGCGTCGTAAGTTGCACGACGACAGCTTCGCGGGGATCAAGACGATTCGCGGAGTTGGGTTCCAGATCGAGGCCGAGTGAAGCTGCGGACCCGCCTCACGACCGCCATCGTGGTCGTGACATCCGCGGGGACGCTGCTGCTGGGTGGGGTGGCCATCTCGGAGGTGCGATCGTCGAAACTGGTCGCCGTGGACCAGACCCTGCAGTCCGTCACGGCGCAGGTGGCGGCGAGCAAGTCGGACCAGATCGCAGCTGGCCTGTTCGCCGCGGAGCAGAGCCCCATCGCGGTGGCGGTGGGATTCGTGGCCAAGGGCAGTGACTTCACCTGGCTGCGGGACCTGCCCGACCTGAGCATCCCGGTCCCGGACGTCGGGCTGCAGTCCGCTGCGCTGCGCGGACCGCTCAGCAGCGCCCAGGGTTTCCGCATGTCCGCCGTGCAGTTGAAGAACGGCGAGACCCTGCTGGTGGCGGCGTCGATCGCGGACATCGACAGCCAGACCAAGTCCGGCGTGGTGTCACTGGCCACCTTCTGGGTGATCCTGAGCCTGTTCATGGGGCTTGTCATCCGGCGACTGGTGCGCCGGGACGTCAATGAGATCGAGCGAC
>JAJXSV010000234.1 GCA_021784375.1 Actinomycetes bacterium
CACACCGGCGGCGACGATGCCACCAAGGGCGTCGGCCATGCCACCGCCCTTGGTGGCGGCGACCACCGGCGCGATGAAGGCGAAGGACGAACCCAGGTAGGAGGGGATGCGGTTCCGCGTCACCAGCACGAAGAGCAGGGTGCCGATGCCGCTGAAGAGCAGCGTGGTCGTGGGCGGGAAGCCGGTGAGGATCGGCACCAGGAAGGTGGCACCGAACATGGCGGCAATGTGCTGGGCACCGATGCCGATCGTGCGCGGCCAGGTGAGACGTTCGCCGGGGGCGACGACTTCACCGGGAGTGACGCGACGACCGTCGCCGTGCAGGGTCCAACTGAACAAGGGGGCTCCTAGGAGTTCCGCGCCGGGGAACGCGGCCTGCACCGCAACGCGTTGGCCCAGAAATTACGCCTCCCAGACGCTACTGACGCGTCCCCACGCGGATGGAGCCGCGACTAGAACGGCAGCGAGCTGTTGGCCGGCGAGCCGTTGCCGGTCGGTCCATCCCAACCTGCCACCGCATTCCACAACTGTGTGGGCACCGAGCAGACGGTGGCCCCCGCCGTGCAGGTGGCGTTACTACCACCGATGACGTCATACAGCCCGCTGCGGTTGGTGTAGAGGCGCTGCACCATGAGTTCCTGGCTGGCCGGCGCGGCGCCGCGCGCAAACACTGCAGCGATGATGGGCGCCGCCACGCTGGTACCACCGAAGACGTACCAGTTCAGGCCCTGCTTGCTGCCGTACGAGTCGTAGACCGCCACACCCGTGGTGGGGTCGGCCACTGCGGACACATCAGCGATGGCGCGATTGGCGCAGCCTGAGACAGTCGAGGACTCCCAGGCCGGGCGGGCGATGTAGGCGGAGCATCCGCTCCCGGCTCCGGACCAGGCCGTTTCCACTCGTGCACCGTTGGCGAAGGTGAGCTTGGTGCCGCCCACGGCGATGACGTTCTTCGAAGCCGCCGGGAATTGTGCGCCGTAGCCGCTGTCGCCCGAGGAGACGGTGACGACGTCACCCGAAGCTGCGGCCTTGTCCCATGCGGTGACACTGCCCTCGCTGCTGAACTCGGCAGCTCCGTAGGAATTGGAGATCACCTGGGCCACGCTCGAGGCCAAGGTGACGGCAGCGGAGAGGTCAGTGAAGGACGCGGACTTGGCACCGACGTAGACCAGCTTGCAGTTGGGGCAGACGGCCGACGCCATCTCGAGATCGAGCATCTCCTCCTGGCCCCAGCCGGTGTTGCCGCGCACGCTGGAGATGGAACCGCCGCTCTGGCTGTACTGGGTGAACTGCCCGGGGAGCAGTGCCGGCAGGCCGAAGTTGGCCCGGTAGGCCGCCAGATCGCTGGCGGCATTGGGGTTGGCATAGGCATCCACAATGGCGATGGTCAGAGCGCCGTTTCCGTAGGCGCCGCCATAGGCGGCTGCCAGTTGTTGCGGGCCGTAGCCGGCCGTCTGCAACTTGGTCGCCAGCGGCGCGCCTGTCCTGGCGTCATCCACCACCAGCGCATGGCAGGCCGCATCGCCCGCTGCCGGGGTATCGCAGACACGATGGCTGTGACCGAAGGCGGCATTGCCGGGCGCCACGGCCTGAGCACCCGGGGCGAGGAGCGCGGCCCCGCAGAGCAGGGCGACGATGGTGACGACGACGGAAGGGCTGCGCTTCATGCCCGCAGTCTCTCACGATCTAGGGTACAAAGACCCTGTCACTTTGTCAGAAAAGGTCGGCCGCGCCGTTGGGGGTGCCGTTACCAGTGGGGCCGTCATAGCCCGGCTCCGCAGTGCAGAGGTAGGCCAGGGCGGTCGTGCGGGCGGTGACACAACGGCCATTGCTTCCCAAGAGCACATCGAAGAGGCCGGCGGTGGACGCGTACAAGCGAGCTGGCACGGCCTCCCCGGCACTGAACTGTGCGCCACGTGCGAACATGGCAGCAATCAGGGGCGCCGCCACGCTGGTGCCGCCGAAGACGTACCAGTTGGCACCGCCAGTGCTGCCATAGGAGTCGTAGGCCGCCACACCGGTCCGGGGATCGGCGACGGCCGCCACATCGGCCACCGTGCGATTCCCGCAACCACTGTCGGTCTGCCAGGTGGGCTTGGGAACGTAGGCCGAGCAACCGCTCCCCGTCCCGGACCACACGGTCTCGCTGGCTCTCTGGCCCTTGGCGTCGAGCGTCAACGAGGTGCCGCCGACGGCGATGACCCCTGCGGCGGCGGCCGGGAACTGGACGCCGTAGCCGCTGTCGCCGGCCGAGACCGTGACAGCAGCACCCGAGCCAGCGCTGGTCCAGGCATCGGCGCGCAACTCGCCGGGGAATTCCCTGGACCCATAGGAGTTCGAAATGACCTGCGCACCGAGAGCGCGGGCCGTCGTCACCGCGGCCCCGAGGTCGGCGATGGACGCGGAATTGGCACCGACATAGATGAGCTCACACTGCGGGCAGATGGCAGAAGCCATCTCCAGGTCCAGCATCTCCTCCTGCCCCCACCCCACGTTGGCCGGGACGGTGCTGATGGGCCCACCGCTCTGGTTGTACTCGCTGAACACGGCGTCGCCGAGGCGGAACTGGCTGCGGTAGACCGCCAGATCAGCTGCCGCGTTGGGATGGGCATAGGCATCGACGATGGCAATCGTCATGTGCCCATTGCCGAAGCGACCGTAGGCGGTCCGCAATTGTGCAGGCGAGTAACCGTAGGTGTAGGCCTGCGTGGCCAGCGGCGCACCGGTGGCAGCGTTGTCGACAACCAGCGCATCACAGGAGGCGATCGCGCCCGCCGTCAGGTCGCATACACGATGGCTGCGACCGAAGGTGGAGGGCGCACTGGCGGCACTACCCGGCGCCAGTAGCACCGCACCCATGGCCAGCATGACAGCGACAACGGCAAGGGGCCTGCGTGTAATCATGCCGCGATGCTCTCATCCGAAGATGACGAATGCCCGGTGATCGCTCCCGACGCGCTGGAGCAATTCCGTCAGCGGGTGGTCCGCGTAAGCCGGCTGGGCCACCACACTTTGGCACCGATGTCGTAGGTGAGTGCGGGGACGAGCAATGAGCGCACGATGGCGGTGTCGAGCAGCACGCCGAAGGCCACGGCGAATCCCGTCTCTGCGAGGAACACCAGGGGCAACACCCCGAGCACCGAGAAGGTCGCCGCCAACACGATGCCAGCGGAGGTGATGACACCACCGGTCACCGCCAGTGCCTTCAGGGTTCCCGGTCTGGTACCAAGTCGGATCGACTCCTCACGCACTCGCGTCATCAGGAAGATGTTGTAGTCGATGCCCAGCGCCACAAGGAACACGAAGGCGAACAAGGGGAATCCGGAATCGGCACCCGCGAAGTGGAACACATGGTCGAAGACCAGCGCACTCGCGCCCAGCGTGGCGAAGTAGGACAGCACCACCGTGCCGATGAGCAGTACCGGCGCCAGGATGGAACGCAGCAGCAGCATGAGTATCAGCATGATGACGAGCAGCACGATGGGGATGATGAGGTTGCGGTCGTGCTTCGAGGCATCCTGCACATCAAGATTGCCCGCGCTCTGACCTCCCAGCAGCGCGTCGGCGCCCGCGACGGTGTGCAGGTGATCACGCAGCTCGCGCAGCGCTGTCTGTGATTGCTCGGCTGTCGGTTGGGCCTTGAGGAAGATGTCGATGGCGGCCTTGCCATTGACGATCTGCGGCGTGCCCGTGCGCGGGTCCAGCGAACGGGGCAGGGAGCGGGCGACGCCGGCATCGGAATTGAGGGCCGCCAGCGTGGGCTGCAGCGCTGCGGCATTGATGACCACGGTGGCGTCAGCCGAGGGGTTCACCAACTTGTGCCGGTTGAGTATCTCGATGCCGCGCACCGCCGGTGAGTTCTGGTTCGTGAACACATCGGTGCTGGCCAGGCCGTCCGCCTTGAGCGTGGTGGTGGCGCTAGCGAGCAGCAGCAGGGCCAGACCACTCACGATCCAGGTGCGACGGGGGCGGTTGCCGACGCCCTTGGCGATGCGACCCCAGATGCCCTTGGTTTCCACGACCTCGCTGCCGTAATGCGGCACGAAGGGCCAGAACACACGGCGCCCGACGAGCACCAGCAGCGCAGGGAGGAAGGTGAGCAACACCACCAGCGCGCTGAGGATGCCGACAGCGCCCACAGGACCCAGACCGGCGTTGCTCTTGAGTTCTGAGAACTGCAGGCACATGAGGCCGATGGAGACGGTAGCCGCGGATGCCGCGATGGGCTCCCAGACTGCGCGCAGCGCATTGCGCATGGCGTCGTACTTGCCTTCCACATGCCGCAGTTCCTCGCGGTAGCGGGCGATGAGCAGCAGCGCGTAATCGGTGGCGGCACCGAACACCAGCACGGTGAGAATGCCCTGTGACTGGCCGTTGAGTGTGAGCACGTCATGCTTCGCCAGC
>JAJXSV010000015.1 GCA_021784375.1 Actinomycetes bacterium
CGGCGCCTTCCTGCTCGTCAATCGCGGGACGGGTGACAGTGTCGGCGCGGGGTTGATGCTGCACGACCTGCGCCGCGGTAGCAATGTGCATGCCCAGGCCTTCGACTCCGACCGGGCGGGCCGCTCGGTTGCCCTCGGCCACGCATCCAAGGTGCTCTGGTTCACCGGTCTACCGGGTTCCGGGAAGTCGACCATCGCCAATGCGGTCGAGCGGGAGCTCAACGAGCGTGGGATCCACACCTACATCCTCGACGGTGACAACATCCGCCTGGGCCTGAACAAGGACCTCGGCTTCACCCCCGAGGACCGCGCGGAGAACGTGCGGCGCGTCGGTGAGGTGGCGCGTCTCATGGCAGACGCCGGCCTCATGGTGCTCGTGTGCCTGGTCTCGCCCTATCGCGGGGATCGCGATGCGGTGCGCGCGCGCTTCGCACCGGGCGAATTCCTCGAGATCCACGTCGACACCCCCTTGGACGTGTGCAGGGAGCGGGATCCCAAGGGCCTCTACCGCCGTGCCGCCCAGGGCGCAATACCGAACATGACGGGTGTCGGTCAGGACTACGAGGCTCCGCTGTCTGCTGAACTCGTGGTCACTGGTGTCGGGGCGCCAGGTCCGATAGCACACACCATCGTGGCGGAGGTGCTGCCCTGATGTTCCACCACGTTGCGCACCTCCTGCTCGAGGCGGCGCGGAACCCCGGCTGGTTCAGCGCCCGCTTGGCCACGCGCGCACGCATGCCCTTGTGGTTGCGGGCCACACTCGGCGAGCTGCTCCCACCCTGGCGCGGCACCAGTCGCTTCCGATCCGCCTATGTCGTCACCTACGGACGCAGCGGCTCAACCCTGGTCACCGGCTACCTCTCCCGACTGCCCGGCTTCGACATCCGCGGTGAGAACTACCTGTTCCCTTTGCCACTGGCCGATGCCGAGGCGCGTCTGGCCGATGCCGTGGCCCTGCGCTACAGCGGTCGCGAACTGCCGGCCAGTCCCTGGTACGGCTCGCAGCAACTGTCCACCATCCAGTGGAAGCGGGACATCCGCAGGGCCCTGCTCAACCAGTTGTACCCGAAGCAACCCATCCCCAAGACCATCGGCTTCAAGGAGATCCGCTGGTGGTACCGCATGGACGACACGGACTTCGAGCAGAAACTGCAGTGGCTCATCTCGGTGCGCAAGCCGGGTGCCATCGTGTTCCTCACGCGCGACCTCGATCGCACCATGGCCGGAGCCTGGTGGGCTGAGCAGTCTGAGGAGGAACGAGCGGAGTCGCGAGAGGGGCTCGAGAAGTTCGAGGAGATGGCCCTCGCCTACGCGGCTGCGCACCCGGACCACAGCATCCACATCACCTACGAGGAATTCGCCGCAGACCCCGCATCTGCCCAACGCCTGTGCGCGCTGCTCGGGGTCCAGTTCCGGGAAGACGTGTACAGGGCCACGTTGGCCACGCGCTACTCGTATCGCTCAAAGCCTACGGACGACGAAGACCGCGCGTGAGCTGCTGGTAGCGCGCCGCAGAAGGACGGCTGCTGCGGCGGGCAGTGAGCTCCGCTCCGGCAACGGCGAGCAGGAGTGATGCCGTCACGGCGACGGCGTTCGAGGCGCCCCACAGTTTCAGGCCGGACCCCAGCAGCAGCACGGCGAGCAGCCAGCGCAGCACGGCGTTTGGCATGGCCGTCGAGTAGCGCGCGCCCAGGTAGATCCCGGGCAGGGCGCCCACGAGCAGCCAGCCGGCGAGGTCGAACTGCACCGAACCCACCGCCAGGTGCCCCAGGGTGGCGGCGCCCACGAGCGGGATGGCCTGCACCAGGTCGGAGCCGACCAGGTCGCGAGCGCGCAGCCGCGGGTACACGAGCATGAGCAGCACGATGATCAGTGAGCCCGAGCCCACCGAGGTCATCCCCACCACCAGTCCACCGAAGGTGCCGATGAGTGCGGTCGCCAGCGGGCGGACCCGCAGGGGCTCGTCGGGACGTAGGGGCAGGCGCCCCCGGCCCACGAAGAGCCCGGTGATCATGCCGACCACTGCCAGCAGCAGCGCCGCCCCGATGAGGAGCTTCAGGCGCTGGGCGAACTCCGGACCGTTCTCCATGCCCTCCAGGATGAAGGCCCCGGCGAACGCCGAGGGGACGGAGAAGGGGACGAGCCACCGCATGATCTCCCAGCGGATGGTGCCCGCCTTCTGATGGACGAACGCACCGACCGGCTTCATGCAGAAGGACACCAGCAGGTCGCTGCCCACGGCAGCCAGCGGATCGATCTTGAACAGCAGCACGAGGATCGGGGTCATGAGCACGCCGCCACCCATGCCGGTGAGGCCGACCGTGAAGCCCACGACCGACCCGGCGAGGATGAACTGCAATGCGTGCATACGGGAAACCTATGGGAGGTTGCTGCGCTGCGCCGAAAGCGTCCGCCGATCACCGCCCTTTCGCTAACCTTTCGCTGTGACAAGACGCAGGCCGCAGTTCCACTTCACTCCGGACAGCGGATGGATGAACGATCCGCACGGCATCGTCTTCGCGGATGGCGTCTACCACCTCTTCTACCAGTACGTGCCGGGCGCCACGCAATGGGATGCGCGGCTCTCGTGGGGCCACGCCATCTCCGATGACCTCGTGCAGTGGCGGGAACTGGCCCCCGCACTCGATCCCCTGGACGATGAGGTCGGCTGCTGGTCCGGGTCGATCGTGCTGGCCGACGAGCCGACGATGTTCTACACCCGCCCCACCGAGGGGGAGTGGGGTCGGGGCGTGGTGGTCATGGCGACCGGCAGCCCGGACCTCGCCACCTGGACGCGGCAGGCGGTCGTCGTGGACGGCCCGCCCACGGACGAGTTCTTCGACTTCCGTGACCCACAGGTCCGACGCGACGGCGAGCGATGGAAGATGACGATCGGTGCCGGCCAGCGTGGGGTGGGCGGCTGCGCGCTGCAGTACTCGTCCACCGACCTGCGGAACTGGCAGTACGACGGGGTACTCGCCGCCCGCGCCGCCGATGCGCCGCTCATCGCCACCGGCACCGTGTGGGAATGCCCGCAGTTCCTGCAGGTCGACGGGCACTGGGTGCTCATCGTGTCGGCCATGGACGGCGCAGACCTCGCGCAGGCGATGTACGCGATCGGCGACTATGACGGCAAGGAGTTCACGCCCCGCACCTGGGGGCACTTCGGGCACTCGAAGTCGGTGTACGCCACCACCACCTTCCACGACCGCGAGGGCGCCCCCTGCGCCATGTCGTGGCTGCGCGAACTGCCGCGATCCCCTGAGCAGCCGTGGGCAGGCGAGCAGGGCCTGGTGCACCTGCTCCACGTGGTGGACGACCGGCTGGTCCTGGAGCAGCACCCGAACCTCGACCCCCTCATCGCGGCCACCGAGCCGGCGTGGCGCTTCTCGGTCAACCTCGAGGACGCCTCGAGTGGTGGCTTCGTCATGGACATCGATGACGAGGACCATGGTTGGTCACTCGTGCTCGACTGGGACGCCCAGGTGCTCCATGTGAGCTACGACGACGAGCTGACGTACGCCGCAGACCTGCGCAGCGACGAGCCGCAGGGCGTGCTCGACGTCGTCGTCGACGCGGGTATCGCCGAGGTCATGTGGTCGGGCGGCGAGGGCGTGTACGCCTTCACGGTGCCCGACCTCGACCCCGACCGCATCGACGTCACGACCTGGTAGCGGCTCAGGCGAGCTGGTCGATGATTCCGCGCAGGGGGATGTCCACCCAGCCGGGACGGTTGTTCAGTTCGTACAGGACCTCGTAGGCGGCCTTCTCCAGGAGGAAGTTCCGCAACAGTGCCTCACTTGCCTCGCGGCCCTCCGGCAACAGCACCCCACCCGCAGCGTCGAGGTAGCCGTCGATGAAGGCGGCGCCCACCCAGGTGACCCAGTAGGTGCAGGCCGCGGCCTGTCGACCCCCCTCGGCGTGCGGCAGCTCGTCCAGTGCCGGTCGGGCGGCGTAGTCGAAGGAACGCAGCATGCCGGCGACGTCCTTCAGGGGCGACAGCCGGATGCGGCGTTCCGACAGCGACTTGGAGGGCTCGCCCTCGAAGTCGAGGATGATGAAGTCGCCGTTGCGCACGAGCACTTGTTCCAGGTGGTAGTCGCCGTGTACGCGCATGCGGCGGGCGTGGATGCGCATGTCCTTCACCGGGCTCAGCCGCTCGAAGATGGACGCGCCCTTGGCGAGCAGCTGGTCGGCGTTCACGCCCGCGCCGTCCTCGAGCAGGTGCCGACGCCGCTCCAGCAGGGCCAGCACCTGCCGCAGCTGCTGGCGCGTCGACTGGTAGAGGGAGCGCTGGTAGTGCGGCGTGAACGACATCGGTGCGAGGCTCGGGTCCTCGGCCGCAGCGAAGGCGAGGTGCATCTCCGCGGTGCGACGGCCGAGCAGCCGCGCCTGCTCGAGTGCCTTGCCGAACAACCGGCGTGCGAGGTCCGGGGCCTCCGTGCGCGCCAGGCTCCACTCCGGTCGATGGACAGCGAATGCGTCCGGCCCCAGGTGGCTTGTGGTGACGTCGCCGAAGTACTGCCGGAGGCCGGTCATGAACAATTGCCGTGCGTCACCGTCATTGGTGAGGAGTTCCTGCACCAGCCCGAGGGTCCGCGCATGACCCCTGCTGTCGACGTATTCCAGCGCACCAGCCGTGCGCGGGACGTTGGCGAAGTGGGCAGCGTCGGTGAGGAAGCGCCCCAGCTCCCAATCGGGGTTGATGCCGATGGAGGGTCGTCGGAAGAGCTTGAGCATGAGCCGGTCGCCGAAGGCGATGGAGGAGTTGCTGCCCTCGCGACGCCAGAGCGCGGGCACCAGCGGGCCCTCGCCGCGCAGCGCGGCGAAGGCGTCCGTGCGCACACCGTGCGCGGTGCCGTCGCGGGCGGGGAGCACGTCGCCCCGCGCGATGACCTCGAGCAGGGCCGACATCGTCTCGGCATCGTGGCAGGCGTCGATCAATGTCGCGCGTGAGCCATCGACGAAGCGCAGCTTGGCGAGCACGGAGGTCGGATCGGTGACCGAGTCCACCTCACGCACCGGCAACAGGTAGGTGTCGGGTTCGCCCTCGCCGTAGTTAATCTCTGCGAGGAGCAGGCGGGCACCGCGGACGCCCACCACCTTCACCGCGTCGATCACGGCGAGGGACTGGATGGCCCGGGACTTGGCGCCGAACCAGCGTCGGCCGGAGATCGCTGAGGGAAGGACCCGTTCGAGCCGTTGCATGGCGCGCGGGTCGTCGTAGAGCACGGTGTCGATCTCGACGACCGGCACTCCGCTGCTGACCGAAGGTTGTGCGAGGGAGAGCCAGTAGAAGCCGTACGGGGCGAGCGTGAGCGAGTACGCGCCGACGTCGATCGGACTGAGCGCAGATGCGCCGAAGAGGTCGACGGGGGTGCGTCCCTGGAATGACGAGAGGTCGAGCTCGGCGCTCTGCACCGTGCGCGAGAGGTTCGCGACCACGAGCACCGTCTCATCGCTGTCGGCGCGGATGTAGGCGAGGACGCGCGAGTTCTCGGGGCTGAGGAAGGTGATGCTCCCGCGACCGAAGACCGGGTGCTCCTGGCGCAGCGCGAGGATGCGCCGCATCCACCACAGCAGCGAACTCGGATTGCCTTCCTGGGCCGCCACGTTCACCGCGCCCGGCCCGTACTGCGGGTCGGAGATCACGGGCAGGTACAGCTGCTCCGCCGCAGCCGTCGAGAACCCGGCATTCGCCTCGCCGCTCCACTGCATCGGTGTGCGGACGCCATCGCGGTCCTCGAGCCAGAAGTTGTCGCCCATGCCGATCTCGTCGCCGTAGTACAGGACGGGCGTGCCCGGCATGGAGAGCAGCATGCTGTTGAGCAACTCGATGCGGCGCCGGTCGTTCTCCACCAGCGGCGCCAAGCGGCGTCGGATGCCGAGGTTGCTGTACCCGCGGGGGTCGGGCGAGTAGACGCGCCACATGTAGTCGCGCTCCTCGTCGGTCACCATCTCCAACGTGAGCTCATCGTGGTTGCGCAGGAACATCGCCCACTGGCACTGCTCGGGGATCTCCGGCGTCTGCTCCATGATGTCGATGATCGAGGAGCGATCCTCCTTGGCGATGGCCATGTACAGCCTCGGCATCACCGGGAAGTTGTAGTTCATGTGGCACTCGTCGCCGTCACCGAAGTACGGCCGTGTGTCCTCCGGCCACTGGTTCGCCTCGGCGAGCAGGATGACGCCCGGGTTCTTGGCGTCGATCCGCTTGCGCAACTGCTTGAGGAAGGCGTGCGTCTCCGGCAGGTTCTCACTCGTCGTGCCCTCACGCTCGAAGAGGTAGGGGATGGCGTCGAGCCGGAAGCCGTCGACGCCCATGTCCACCCAGAACTCCATGACCTTGAACACGGCCTCCTGCACCGCCGGGTTGTCGAAGTTCAGATCCGGCTGGTGATGGAAGAAGCGATGCCAGAAGTACTGCCCGGCCACCTCGTCCCACGTCCAGTTCGACTGCTCGGAGTCCAGGAAGATGATGCGGGCATCGGCGTACTTGTCCTTGCTGTCGCTCCACACGTAGAAGTCGCGCTCGGGCGAGCCCTTGGGGGCTCGGCGCGCCGCCTGGAACCAGGGATGCTGGTCCGAGGTGTGGTTGATGACGAGCTCGAAGATGACCCGGATGCCCCGGGCGTGAGCCTCGTCGATGAGTCGGCGCGCGTCGTCGAGGTTGCCGTAGATGTCGGCGACCGCCTGGTAGTCGGCGATGTCGTAGCCACCGTCCCTCAGGGGCGACGGGAAGAAGGGCTGCACCCAGATGGCATTCACGCCCAGCTTCTCGATGTACTCGAGCCTGCTCGTGATGCCCGGGAAGTCGCCATAGCCGTCACCATTGCTGTCGTAGAAGGCTCTCGGGAGGATCTGGTAGATGACGGCGTTCTTGAACCACAGCGGGTCGCGACCGGGGATGATGGGCATGACGTCCTCCTGGTGTGTTCGCTGGTCTGCCTGCGCGCGTCGCGCCTTGATCGATCCGCCATCGTGCTGGCAACGAGTTTAGGAGCGGCGCTCGGAGTGGTCATCGGTGTTGCGGAAGTGCAACCTGTTACGCGCCGCTTGCACCGTTCCGAGTGGGCGCAGTCGCCCGCCGTTCTGTTGCGTGGGTCGGCAGCGCGCCCGGAGGGACTCGAACCCCCAACCGACCGGGTAGAAACCGGTTGCTCTATCCATTGAGCTACGGGCGCCGACGGCGAGAAGTTTAGGTTGAAGCTCCACAGCCGGTGGCAAACCGGCAGCGGTGGCGGGGTCCGTCCCGGCCGGGCTCGCGCCGGAGGGACCGTTCGCGTCAAGAGGGATGGCGAGTCGTGGCTGGGGGCGGGACGATGGAGACGGTTCGGGCCGGGGCCCGGCGCACTGGGTGCGTTCCGCCTCGGTCAACCTCCGCCGGTGAAGGGAGGTGATGAACATGGCCGGCTCAATGATGGAAGAGCGCCATTTCCTCGCACCGTTGCGCGGCATCTTCGATGAGGACGTGCGTGGCTGGTTCGTCGGCTTCGACAAGATGATGGAGGACATGGCCAAGCGGTGGGATCACGCGTTCGAGTACTTCAACCAGATGCCCACCTCGCGCATAGAGAAGACGGATGAGCGCCACTACAAGGTGCTGCTCAAAGTGCCGGGCTATGCCAAGGACGAGATCACGGTTCAGCGTGAACAGGACGAACTCGTCGTCCGCGGACACCACACGATGAAGGGTGACAAGGAGAAGGCAGCGGATGACAGGTCCTTCGAGCAGCGCTTCTACCTCGCCCCCGGCATCCACGTCGATGGGGCGAAGCTCGTGAAGGATGACCTCACCGTCCTGGTCTCGTTCCCGAAGGACGAGCGCAGGGCGATCGAGAGCATCGACCTGAAGTAGCGGAGATCAGGTGTGCACCCAGCGCTGCTGGGCACTGCGACGGCCCGCCAGCGGTGCGGGCCGTCGCGTGGGCGATGCGCTTCCGCGCCGCCGCACGCAGTCGGCGTGCTGCGGGATCCGCGACGGGCCGGTCCCACTTCAGGTACGGTCGCCGCGTGGTGACCTCGGGCGAGCACGACCCCATCGCGAGGATGCCGGTGACGGCTGTGATCGCCCGGCGTCCCTGGCCCGGCCGTGAGGCCGATCTGCGGACCTGGGCGGAGGAGTTCGTGCAGGCAGCCAGCGCCTTCCCGGGCTTCGTCGATGCCCGCGCCTACCCGCCGAACCCTCCCGACAGCAACGACCTCGTCATCGCCATGACCTTCGACTGCGCGGACAACCTCTCGCAGTGGGAGCGCAGCGAGGCGCGCGCCCGCATGCGGGAGTTGGCGCGGCCCCTGGTGAAGGGGCGTCCGCGCGCTCAGTCCGTGAGCGGGCTCGAGGGCATCTTCGGGGGCCGGGACCGACTGCCGATCACGCCGCCGCCCAAATGGAAGACGGCCATCGTCATCATGCTCGCCATCTACCCCTTCAACGTGCTGTTCCAGTGGTTGCTGGCCGCGCGCTTCGCCGACTGGCCGCTTCCCCTGCGCACACTGCCGAGCGCCATCCTGGCGCCAGCGTATGTCGCGTGGCTGGGCGCGCCTGCCGTGTCACGGGTGGTGCGGGGCTGGCTCCAGCGCTGAACGGAAGCGCAGCGAGGCGATGCCGAGGAACAGCACCGGGACCATGGCGATCGAGCACAGCGCTGCGTAGCTCAACTGCGCGATGATGACCCCTGCGATGGCGCCGCCGACCGCGGCGGCACCGTTCATGAACAGGTCCGACGTGCCCTGCACGCTGGGCCGCTCCTCCACGGGCATCGACTCGGCGAGCATGGTGGAACCGGCAACCATGGTGGCCGACCATCCGAGACCGAGCAGGAACAGGCCCACGCCGAGTTGTGGCACGTTGCCCGCAGGCGCAGTTCCCGCGGTGAGCGCGGAGGCCATGAGCAGCAGCACGCCGAGCCGGATGACGGCGACCCGACCCCAGCGGTCAGCAGCCCAGCCCATGACCGGGGAGAGCAGGTACATGCCCAGGATGTGCACGCTCACCACCAGGCCGATGATGCGCAGTGATGCGTCCACGTGCTTCATGTGCACCGGCGTCATGACCATGATGCTCACCATCGCGATGTGGCCGATCACGGTGGCTGCGAGCGCGAGCGATGCCGGCTTCGACGCCCTGATGAGGTGCAGGCCGTGCCGGAGGCTGCGGTGCTCGTCGGGTTTGGACCGACCCGCCAGTTGCACCGACAGCAGATAGGGATCGGGGCGCAGGAAGACCAGCAGGATCAACAGCGCGAGGAAGACGCTGGCGCCCGCGAACAGGTACGGGCCTACGAGTTTCGGCAGGCCCATTGCCAGCGCCCGTCCGCCGGACCATTCGAGCAGGTTGGGACCCAGCACCGATCCCACGGTGCCCGCCCACAGCACCATCGCGAGGTCGCGGCCGCGGTGTTCGGGGAGCGAGAGGTCCACGGCGGCGAAGCGGAGCTGGTAGCCGGCGGCGGTGCCCGCGCCGGCGAGCATGGTGCCGAAGAGGATGAGCGTCAACCAGCGCTGGGTGCCGCCGACCACGGCGAGCAGGGCGCCCAAGCTGGCGAGGCCGTACCCCGAACCGATGGCGAGGCGACGTCCGCCGCGGGCGGTGAGCCGGGCCAGGGGCACCGCCATCAGGGCGGCGCCCGTCACGGAGAAGGTCTGCGCGAGTCCCGACAGGGCCTCGTCGCCGGTGATGTCATAGACGAGTAGGGCGCCTGCCGTTCCCAGCCCGGCAATGCCGACGCCGGCGACGATCTGGGAAGCGGCCAGGGTGCGGAGCGTGCGGCGACGGGCGGCGACCCGGTAGCCAGTGTCCAGGGTCGGGATCAACTGCTCATGCCTTCACTGCCTTGACGAAGGCCGAGTGCGCGACGTCGTTCAACACGCCGAATGCTATGCGCATGGAGGGCCCGGGTGCCCTGGGCCGGGTCGCCCGGGGTGACCACGACACCGGGCATGTATCCACAGGTTGGGGCGGGCCAAGGTGCTTCCACCGGCTCGCCGCCGGGCCCGAGACGCTGTGGGAGGGGGTCTCGAGGCTCGGTGCCACCTCAGAGAAATGGAGTGGCGATGAACGAGATCGAGATCACGCTGACAGGCAATGTGTGCACCGACGTGCTGCAGCGCGAGGTGGCACCGGGCAGATTGGTGACGCGCTTCAACGTCGCCACCTCCCCACGCTTCTACAAGGACGGGCAGTGGACCGACGGGCCCACGTCGTTCTACAGCGTCGCCTGCTTCGGCACGCTGGGGGTCAACGTGTTCGCATCGGTGCACCGCGGCGAACCCGTGGTGGTGCGCGGCCGGGTACGCGTGCGCCAGTGGGAGAGCGAGGGCGTGCGCCGGAGTTCCGTCGATGTGGAGGCGGATACCGTCGGCCTCGACCTGCGGCGCGGGGCCGCCGTGTTCCAGAGGGCTGCGCGGGCGGCAGAACCGACCGACGATCCCTGGGCGGGTGTGGATCCGGCGCTGGCCGAGGATGGGCGGGCCGCCGGGCTGTCCGCGCAGCGCGTGCAGGCGGATGCGGCCACGGTCGCTGCCTAGTCCTGGACGGCGGTGGTGGCAGGGTCGCGGGGCGGGGCCACCACCGCCTGCAGCTTCCGGCGGCGAGGGTCGGCCGAGTTCACCGATACCATTCCCGACCGTGGCTGAATTCATTTACACGCTCAAGAAGGCCCGCAAGGCCCACGGCGACAAGGTGATCCTTGACGACGTCACCCTCATGTTCCTGCCAGGCGCCAAGATCGGCGTCGTTGGGCCGAACGGTGCGGGCAAGTCGACGCTGCTCAAGATCATGGCCGGCGTCGAGCACGTGTCCAATGGTGAGGCCTACCTGAGCCCGGGCTACACCGTCGGCATGCTGGCCCAGGAGCCGATCCTCGACGAGACCAAGTCCGTGCTCGGGAATGTGCAGGACGGAGTCGCCGGCACCATGGCGATGCTCCAGCGCTTCAACGACATCTCCGCGGAGATGGCCGATCCGAATGCCGACTACGACAAGCTGCTGGCCGAGATGGGCAGGCTGCAGGAGGAGATCGACCACAAGAACGCCTGGGATCTCGATGCCCAGCTGGAGATGGCCATGGACGCCTTGCGCTGTCCGGCGCCGGACGCCGAGATCGGCGTGCTCTCCGGTGGCGAGAAGCGTCGCGTCGCCCTCTGCAAGCTGCTGCTGCAGCAGCCCGACCTGCTGCTGCTCGATGAGCCCACGAACCACCTCGATGCGGAATCCGTGCAATGGCTCGAGCAGCACCTGGAGAAGTACCCCGGAACCGTCATCGCCATCACCCACGATCGCTACTTCCTCGACAACGTCGCGGAGTGGATCCTGGAGATCGACCGTGGGCGCACCTACCCCTACGAGGGCAACTACACGACCTACCTGGAGACCAAGAAGTCGCGCCTCAAGGTGGAGGGTGCGAAGGACGCCAAGTTGGCCAAGCGCCTGGGTGACGAGCTCGACTGGGTGCGCTCCAACGCCAAGGCACGACAGACGAAGAGCCGGGCCCGCCTTGACCGCTACGAGGAGATGGCGGCGGAGGCCGAGAAGACCCGCAAGCTCGACTTCGAGGAGATCCAGATCCCGCCGGGTCCGCGCCTCGGCTCGGTGGTGGTCGAGGTCAAGGGCCTGAACAAGGGCTTCGACGATCGCCTGCTCATCGACAACCTCTCCTTCACGCTCCCGCGCAACGGCATCGTCGGCGTCATCGGCCCGAACGGCGTAGGCAAGACGACGTTGTTCCGCATGATCGTGGCCGCAGCCACCAAGGACACCTCGGATCCCTCGGCCCTCCCGGATGCCGGCCAACTGCGCATCGGCGAGACCGTCCTGCTCTCCTATGTGGACCAGAGCCGGGCCGGCCTGGACGGCACCAAGACCCTCTGGGAGGTCGTCTCCGACGGCCTCGACTGGCTGAAGGTCGGACAGGTCGAGGTGCCGTCGCGCGCCTACGTCTCGGCGTTCGGATTCAAGGGCGCTGACCAGCAGAAGGCCACCGCCATCCTCTCGGGCGGCGAGCGGAACCGGCTCAACCTGGCGCTCACGCTGAAGCAGGGCGGCAACCTCCTGCTGCTTGACGAGCCCACCAACGACCTCGATGTGGAGACCCTGGCCTCGCTCGAGAACGCCCTCCTCGACTTCCCGGGTTGTGCCGTCATCACCTCGCACGATCGCTGGTTCCTCGACCGCATCGCGACGCACATCCTTGCCTACGAGGGTGATTCGCAGTGGTTCTGGTTCGAGGGCAACTTCGACTCCTATGAGCGGAACAAGGTCGAGCGACTCGGCATCGAGGCGGCCCGTCCGCATCGCGCCACCTATCGCAAACTCACGCGCAGCTGATCGACGTGGCCCGTCATCGCCTCACCGTCCCGCTCCGTTGGGCCGACTTCGACGCGCTCGGACACGTGAACAACGTGACCTACTTCGAGTACATGCAGGATGCCCGTGTCTCCCTCGTGCACGAGTTCGGTGCCGACAAGTCATCCCTCAAGGCCACCGGGCACCTCGTCGCACACAATGAGATCGACTACCTGAAGCCGATCAACATGTCGGACCTGCAGGTCACCGTCGAGCTCTGGATCAGCCGCTTCGGTGGCGCCTCCTATGACGTCGAGTACGAGATCCTCGACCAGTCCGGGACGCTCTGTGCGCGGGCCCGGTCCGTCATGGTCACGGTGGACATGGCGACCGAGGCGGTCATGCGCATCCCCGATGACGTGCGCGCCGCCATGTCGCGGTACTACGAGGAAGCCGACCAGCCCGGCCTCTGACTAGAGGGCCAGCCAGACCGCCGTGTCGGCGGGGATCACCAGGGCATTCGACGTGGTGCGCTCCAAGGGCACGCGCGAGGAGGCGAGGATGAGCCCGGCATTGGGAACCGCCACATCCTCAGGGCCGGTGTTGCACACCACGAGGACGCCTGCGGAGCCGAAGCGGCCGGGGCGCACGAACGCGAGGACGCTGTCACCCAGTCGCAGGTCGTCGCGCCAGTGCATCTCGCCCTCGCCGAGTGCCGGCAGTTCGCGTCGGAGTCGCAGGGCCTTGCGCGTGAGCTCGAGCATGGAGGCGGGGTCGTCGGTCTGCGCCTCGATGGAGAGGTCGCGCCAGTGGCGGGGCTGGGTCAACCAAGCGGTGCCGCCCGAGAAGCCGAAGGTCTCCCCGGCGCGCGTCCACGGCAGGGGTACGCGGCAGCCGTCGCGCAGGCCCTCCTTGCCGCCCGATCGGAACCAGGCCGGATCCTGGCGCTCGGACTCGGGGATCGCCGTGACCTCCTCGAGCGCCAACTCCTGGCCCTGGTAGATGTAGGCGCTCCCGGGGAGCGCCAGCATGAGCAGCATCATGGCGCGGGCACGGTCACGGCCGACGAGGTCCTGCGACTCCGAGAGGCGGGTGCGCGCGATGCGTGATTCCAGGCCCTCACCTGGGGCGATCACGACATCCGGACGCGGGCGATCGTTCAACGCGTAGCGATTCACGACCCGGGGCACGTCGTGGTTCTCCACGACCCAGGTGGTGGACGCCCCCACGGAGCGGTCCTGCTCGAGGGAGGAGTCCACGACGGGGCGCAGCTCGTCGGCACGGAAGTTGCAGTGGAGGAACGGGAAGTTGAAGCCGGAGTGCATCTCATCGGGGCGCAGGTAGGCCGCGAGACGCGCCGCCGTGCCCACCCAGATCTCGCCGACGAAGATGCGTGCCGGCGCGTAGCCGTCCGTGATCGCGCGCCAGTGGCGGTAGATCTCGTGCACGCCGGGCTGGTCCCAGAAGGGCTCGGGGGCGATGTCCACGAGTGCGCCTTCCGCATCCAGGACCCGCTGCGGACCCCGGCTGTCCGGATATCCGGGCGCCTTCACCAGGCCGTGTGCGACGTCCACGCGGAAGCCGTCGACCCCGCGATCGAGCCAGAAGCGGATGGTGGCATCGAACTCCTCGACGATGTCGGGATTCTCCCAGTTGACGTCGGGCTGGGTGCTGTCGAAGAGGTGCAGGTACCAGTACCCCGTAGGCGTGCCGTCGGCGTCTGTCACCGGGGACCAGGCGTCGCCCGTGAACACGCAGCGCCAGTTGTTCGGTGGCAGCTCTCCCTGCGGGCCCTTGCCGGGGGCGACGTGGTAGCGCGCCCACTCCGGGGAGTCGGGAGCGGTTCCCAGTGCCGCCTGGAAGAAGCGGTGCTCCGAGCTGGTGTGATTGGGCACCAGGTCGACGAGCACCTTCAAGCCGAAGCCGTGCGCCTCGACGATGAGCGCCTCGACCTCGCCGAGGGTGCCGAAGCGACGGTCGATGTCGCGATAGTCGGCTACGTCGTAGCCGCCATCGTTGTCCGGGCTTCGGTAGAAGGGCGAGAACCAGACCGCGTCCACGCCCAGGTCCGCGAGGTAGCGGAGCCGGGCCCGCACGCCGTTGGCGTCGCCGTAGCCGTCGCCGTCGGCGTCGTTCCAGGACTTGGGGTAGATCTGGTAGATGACGGCGTCGCGCCACCAATCGGAGGCCCGATGCGAGGGGCGTTCGTTCGACATAGTGTGCCCATTCTGCCCTGCCCGGTCGGCCCTCCCGAACGGCCGCCAGGGACGTCAGGCGATCGCCGCAAAGGCCGGCTCACTCACAGCAGGGAGGGGCCGGGCTCGCCCGCGTTCATCAGGAATTCGGCCGCGGTGAGCAGGTAGTTCCGCAACGCATCGTGGTCTGCGGGCGCCGTCCGCTGCTCATCCAGGGCCGCCAGCATGTGGGTGAGCCAGGCATCGCGGGCGGCCTCGTCGATGACGAACGGCAGGTGCCGTTGACGCAGGCGGGGATGGCCCCGCGTCTCCGAGTAGGTGTGCGGGCCACCCCAGTACTGGGCGAGGAAGAGCGCCAGCCGCGCCGCCGCGGGCTCCAGGTCGGCCTCGGCGTACATCGGTCGCAGCAGGGGGTCCGCGGCGACCCCGCGATAGAAGGCAGCGGCCAGCGAGGAGAAGAAGGGCATACCTCCGACGCGCTCGTACAGCGTGGGTTCCTCGTTCATCGCGGCGCCTGCGGTGCCGGGGGAGCGCCGGGGCCGGAGAAGGGCCGGGCCAGGACCGGCACCCGGACGCCCTCACGGTCGAAGGCGTTCTTGATGCGTTCCCGCAGTTCACGGGTGACGGGCACCTGCTGCTCGGGCGCCGCCTTGGCGATGACGCGGATGAACACGGCCTCACCGGACACGGATTCCACGCCCGCGAACTCCGGCCGTCCGAGCAGCATGTCGTCGAACGCTGGGTCCTCATCCATCTTCGTCGAGACCGCCTCGACGATCTGCCGGACCCGGGTGAGGTCCTCGTCGTAGGCCACCGGCATGTCCATGACGGCCAGCGTCCAGCCCTGGCTGCGATTGGCGACGCGCACGACCTCCCCGTTGCGCACGTACCAGACCACACCGGTGAGGTCACGCAGGCGGGTGATGCGGAGCGTGATCTCCTCGACGGTCCCCACCACCGCGCCGACGTCGACGATGTCGCCGACGCCGTACTGGTCCTCGATGATGATGAAGATGCCGGCCAGGTAGTCCTTGACCAGGGCCTGGGCCCCGAACCCGAGCGCCACACCGAGGACGCCAGCCGATGCGAGGAGCGGGCCCAGGTCGATGCCGAGGCGTGACAGCACGATGAGCAGGCCGATCGACCAGATCGCCACCGAGGAGGTGCTGCGCAGCAGTTGCCCGATGGCTTCGGCGCGTTGCTCTCCGCGCTCACCCATGAGCATCTCGGTGAGTTCAGCCGTGCGCGCATTGCGCTTCTCGAGTCCGTGCCTGGTGTGGCGCGCAGCCTTCGCCGCCCGTTCCACCGTGCGCTTGATCGCCCGCGAGAGCACGAGGTTGATGAGGTAGGTGGCGATGAGCACGAGCAGGACGTAGAGGGGTGTGCCCTCGAACCAGTGCGTCACCATGGTCCAGAACGACCTGGAAGCGGCCAGCATCGAGACGGTCATGCTTCGGGCACCTCCAGCCCCGTCCATTGGGCGGCGAACGCCAGGACATCCGCCAACCTGCCGACCGAGCGGTCCAGCGAGCGGGCGGAATGGCCCACATTCTCCTCGGCGCGCAGCAGGATGTCGCGGTCCGCCACCTGTGCGTGCTGCAGGGCGGCGCACATCTTGCGCCCGTGCATGGGGTCGACCCGGCTGTCGCTGTCGAAGACGGTGATGAGCGTCGCCGGGTAGGCCCGGCCCGCAGTCACGTGATGGTAGGGGCTGTATGAGGAAAGCCATTGGAATTCCTCGGCTTTCGCCGCGCTCCCGTACTCCACGTTCCAGGTGGCACCAAGGCCGACGGTCTCGTAGCGGATCATGTCGAGCAGCGCCGCCTCGCAGATGACGGCGGCGAACAACTCCGGTCGCTGCGTCATGCAGGCGCCGACGAGGAGGCCACCGTTGCTGCCGCCGGAGATCGCGAGCTGGCCGGTGTTGGTCCAGCCGCCCTCCAGCAGCCACTTGGCGGCCGCGATGAAGTCGTCGAAGGAATGCTGCTTGTTGGCGAGCATCCCATCGCGATGCCATTCCTCGCCCTCCTCGCCGCCGCCGCGGATGTTGGCGATGGCGTAGACGCCGCCCGCCTCCACCCACGCCAGCTGGCCCGCGGAGAACGCGGGTTCCAGCGAGACGCCGAAGCCGCCGTACCCGTAGAGGATCGTGGGACGCGGTCGATCCGGGACGCCGGTCGGGGAGATGACGAACATCCGCACCTCGGTGCCGTCGGACGAGGTGTACGTGACGTGCCTGGTCTCCACCTTCGGCACTTCGACGATGCCGGGCGGCGAGGCCCACAGCCGGTGCACATCGGTGCTCGCGTCGTAGCAGTACACGCTCGCCGGGGTCGTGTTGTCGGTGTAGGAGTACCAGATCTCGTGACCACCGTCGTATCGCTCCGTCGACTGCGCGATGGTGCCGAAGCCGGGGAGTGTGAGCTCGCGCTTGCGGGCGCCCGTCACCGCGTCGTGCGCGGTCATGGTGGCGACGGTGTGCAGCGTCCAGGTGACGATGACCTCAGGTGCGGGCATACCGACGCTGAGCACCATGAAGTTCTCGAGCACGGACTGCTCGTCCTGCGGCACCAGTTCGCGCCAGTGCTGCGGACGGGGGTCGGCTGCCGGGGCGACGAGCAGGCGCCCGCGGGGTGCATCCAGGTCGGTGTGGATGTAGGCGGTCCCATCGCGGTCGGCGTGGATGGAGGTCTGGGCGTCGACGCCCACCTGGATCGGCAGCAACTCCGGAGCCTCCGGGCTGCTGGCGTGGAGGTCGGCCCACCAAAGGTCGTTGCGTGGTGCGGTGCCCTCGGAAGCGGAGACCTGCAGCCAGCGCCCGTCCCTGCTCACGTCGACGTCGTAGTAGTTGGTGAACGCGAGCCCGGCTCCGAAGACCTCGACGTCGGTGCTGTCGGCGTCGGAGCCGATGCGGTGCAGGTACACGCGGCGATGGAACTGGGCCTCATCGGGCGGCAGCAGCGACGGGTGCAGCCGGCGCACGAAGTAGAAGGCCGAGGAGTCGGCGAGCCAGGCCACGGGGCTGTAGCGAGCCCGGTCGATGGGCGCATCGACGAGTGCCATGTCCTCGATGCGGGCCACGTACAGCGTGGACTCCTCGGAGCCGCCGAGCGACAGTTGGTAGGCGAGGAGGCGTCCATCGGGTGACACCTGCCAGGCGTCGAGCGTTGTCAACCCGTTCTGGTCGAGCGCCATGGGATCGATGAGCGATCGCTCGGCACCCTCTGCATCGACGGTGAGCAGCACAGGATGCTGCTGGTCGCCGTTGCGGCGCATGAAGAAGCGCCGCGAACCGCGCCAGATCGGAGCGGAGACGCCTCCGCCCGAGAGCAGTTCCGTGAGGCGCCGCTGCCAGTGCGCGCGCCCGACCCAGAGCGACGCGCGCTCCGCGATGAGGCGCCGCTGCTCGGCGCTCCAGCCGACGGTGCGGGGATCGGAGGGGTCCTCAAGCCAGCGGTACGGATCCGGCACGGCCAGGCCGTGCAGGACATCGACGACATCGGCGCGCTCCGCGGCGGGATAGGTCAGCACGACGAAAACCTAATGGTCCCGGCCCCCGAGCACGCGCCGGGCCAGCGCCGGACCCGCGGCCACGCCCGCCAGGAATGCATGCATGAGCGGTGGGGGCACCGCTCCCGCATGCATCAGCGGTGGTGAGCCGAGAAGGTTGGAACCGGCGGGTCCATTTCCACGGTGCCCCTGCGTGTGGTGGGCTTGCCCCAACGGAGGTGGCGGCATGTCGGACGTGGAAGTGGTGCAGGCGGCGGAGGAGGTGGCGGCTCTCGGGCACGCCTTCGGGATCGCCACCGAGTACTTCGACCAACAGGGGCAGCGCAAGGTCGTCCCCGGCTCGACCGTGGTCGCCGTGCTGGCGGCCATGGGTGTGGACGCTGGCACCGCCGAGGGACGCGCCGAGGGCTGGGACCGTATCCGGAACGGGCCCTGGCGGCGCATGGTGCCGCACACGGTGGTGGCCACCCAGGGCACCCCCAAGCAGGTCCTGGTGCACATCCCGCACGGTCAGCCGGTCGAGGTCTGGCTCGAATTGGAGACGGGTGGCCGGGTGCCGCTCCACCAGGTGACACACGTGGTGGAGCCGCGCTCCATCGACGCGGTGCTGGTGGGCGAGGCGGCCTTCGAGGCCGACGCCGACCTGCCCCTCGGGTGGCATCAGTTGCACGCCCGCAGCGACGGCGGCCCCGGCAAGCTGGTGCTGAAGCAGCAGGGCGTCTTCGTCGTCACACCCGCCTACCTCGGGCTGCCCGCATCCATGGAGGGCAGGCGCGAATGGGGCCTCATGACCCAGCTCTACGCCACTCGCTCGCGCAGCTCGTGGGGCATCGGTGACCTCCACGACCTCGGGGAGGTCGCGGCCTGGGCGGGCGAGCGCGGCGGCAGCTTCGTGCTGGTGAATCCCATGCACGCGGCGGAACCCAAGACGCCGATCGAGCCATCGCCCTATCTGCCGGCCACCCGGCGTTACTTCAACCCCATCTACATCCGCATCGAGGACATCCCCGAGTACGAGTCATTGGTCGCGCTCAAGAAGATGACGATCGCGGCGGTGGCCATGATCGCCGTCCTACCCGACTCGACGGCCGACCTCATCGACCGCGATCCCATCTGGGAGATGAAGGCGACCGCGCTCGCAACCGTGTTCTCTGCGCCGCTGTCACCGCAACGGCAGGCGTCCTTCGACGCCTACTGCGCACATGAGGGCGCTGGCCAGATCGGAA
>JAJXSV010000235.1 GCA_021784375.1 Actinomycetes bacterium
CCTCTCCCTCACTGAGGAGCAGTCGCTGATCGTCGAGACGGTCCGCGATTTCGTGGAGCGTGAGCTGTATCCCCATGAGGACCTGGTGGAGCGACTCGACGAGGTACCGGACGAGGTGGCCGAGCGCATTCGCGCCTCGGCCATCCGCAGCGGCCTGTATGCGCCGAACATGCCCTCGCAGGTCGGCGGCGGCGGCCTCGGCGCGGTCGATCTCATGTTGGTGGAACGCGAACTGGGGCGAGCATCCTTCGCCCTGCAATCCTTGGTTGGTCGGCCCAGCAATGTCCTCATGGCCTGTCGTGGCGAGCAGGTCGAGCGCTACCTGCTACCGGCTGTCCGCGGGGAGCGCCACGACTGCCTGGCCATGACGGAACCGGAGGCGGGCTCGGATGTGCAGGCCATGCGCACCAAGGCCGTCCTCGACGGCGACGACTGGGTCATCAGCGGCACCAAGCACTTCATCTCGCATGCGGATCGCAGCGACTTCATCATCCTGTTCGCCGTCACCGGTCAACAGGAGACGGCACGCGGATGGCGATCGCGCATATCGGCACTGCTGGTCGACACCGACACGCCGGGGCTCACCATCTCCCGCGGCTCCTCCTGCGTCTCGCATCGCGGCTATCACCAGTGCGAGTTGCACTTCGACGGTGCGCGCGTGCCCGCGTCCGCCCTGCTCGGCGAGGAGGGACGCGGGCTGGAGCTCATGTCCGAGTGGCTGGGAGCCGCACGTCTGGTGATCGCGGCCAACGCGGTCGGCCGCGCCCAGCGCATCCTGGAGGAGACGCTGCAGTGGGTTTCGCAGCGCCGGGCCTTCGGACAGGCGATCGGTCGTTTCCAGGGCATCTCCTTCCCGCTGGCCGACAGCCTCACCGAGGTCGCCGCGGCCGAACTGCTCACGCTGCAGGCGGCGGACCGACTGGACCGGGGCTGCATGAGCGACACCGATGCGGCCATGGCCAAGCTGTTCGCCACCGAAGCGCTGGGGCGCGTGGCCGACCGCGCGGTGCAGGCCTTCGGTGGCATGGGCCTGATGCCCGAGGCGCGCATCGAGCGATGGTGGCGTGACGCCCGCGTCGAACGCATCTGGGATGGCACCAGTGAGATCCAGCGCCACATCATCTCGCGTGCCGCCCTGCGCGCCGTGGGCTCATGATGCGCGCCGGCATCGCGTTCGAGCGCGAGGGCGCGGTCGCGCTCATCACCATCGATCGGCCCAAGGCGAACGCCATCGACGTAGCGGCAAGTCACGCGCTGTACGACGTCGTGCGCGAGCTCGAGGACGACGACGCATTGCGCGTGGGCATCATCACCGGCGCGGGCGATCGGTTCTTCTCCGCGGGGTGGGACCTGAAGGCGGCCGCGGCCGGGGAGTCGGCGGATTCGGACTACGGGCCGGGGGGTTTCGCCGGCATCACCGAGTTCCATGGTCGACGCAAGCCCCTGCTGGCCGCAGTCAACGGCATCGCCTTCGGCGGCGGCTTCGAACTCGCACTGGCCTGCGATGTCGTCGTGGCCTCGGAGCACGCGCTGTTCGCACTTCCCGAGGCCGGCCTCGGCATCATCGCCGATGCCGGCGGGGTGCTGCGCCTACCCCGCGCCATCGGGCGCACACGCGCCGCGGAGATGCTCATGACGGGTCGTCGCATCGACGCCGCCACCGCACTCGCCTGGGGCGTCGTGAACGAGGTGGTCGCACCGCAGGCGCTGCTCGAGGCGGCACGCGCGATGGCGGGACGCATCTGCGCCTCCGCGCCGCTCTCCGTCGCTGCCATCCTCGAGGCGTGGGAGGAGACCGAGGGCATGGGGTTGGCCGCTGCCCTCGCTGCCATGCACGGTCCCGCCATGCCGATCCGGGCAGCGCTCGCCCACTCCGCGGATGCCCATGAGGGGATTGCCGCATTCCACGAGAAGCGGGCGCCCCGGTGGACGGGCCGGTGAAGGATCCACTGGCGGCCTTCTTCGCCCCCTCGACCATCGCCATCGTCGGCGCCAGCGATGACCCCGCCAAGTGGGGGCACATCATCGCCCGCCAGAGCCTGCGCCATCGGGGCCGCACCACCTTCTTCGTGAACTCACGGGCGGACACCGTCCTAGGCCTGCCCGTCCATCGATCGCTCACCGGGATCGGCCAGGCGATTGACCTGGCCATCGTGTCGGTGCCCGTGGGCGCCTTCCGGGCGGTGATCGACGACGCCGTGTCCGCGGGGGTGCGGGCGGTGCTCGCCATCACCGCCGGCTTCGCCGAACTGGGGCCCGAGGGCGAGGCCCTGCAACGCGAGTGCGCGACGGTCCTGCGCACGCACGGCATCCGCATGATCGGGCCGAACTGCCTCGGGTTGGTCGACAACGGGAGCGGCGTGTACCTCGCCGCCAACGACTTCGCAGCCGGCTCGGTGGCCCTGCTCTCCCAGAGCGGCAACCTGGCGCTCGAACTCGATGTGATGCTGCGCCGGGCCGGGATGGGCTTCTCGCGCTTCATCTCCATCGGCAACCAGGCCGACGTGTCGCTCGTCGAGCTCATGGACTCCTGTGTCGCCGACCCGAACACCGCCATCCTCGCCCTCTACGTCGAGGACTTCCGCGATGGTCGGGCCTTCATCGAGGCGGCACAACGGGCGCGCGCGGCCGGGAAGCCGGTCATCGTGCTGGCCAGCGGCAACGGCCCCGCAGCGGCGCGCAGCGCCGGTTCCCACACCGGTGCCCTGAGCAGCAACGCGGAGGTCGTGGCCATGGCCTGCGCCACCGCCGGTGCGGTGAACGTGCACACGCCACGCCAGATGCTGGTGGCGCTGCAGTCGGTGGGCCGGGCGGCGCATCGCGTCCGCCGGGTCGGCATCGTCACCGACGGCGGTGGCCACGGGACCATCGCCGCCGGCCTGCTCGAGGATGCCGGATTCGCGCTGCCCACACCGGACAGCCGTCTGTCCGCGCTGCTTCGACGGAGGCTGTGGGCGCCGTCGTCGGTCACGAACCCCGTGGATCTCGCGGGCTACGGGGAGCAGGACCCGCGCAGCTACGCGGCAACCACCGCCCTGATGCTCGCCGATGCCACCTTCGACGCCGTGCTCATGACCGGCTACTTCGGTGGCTACTCGTCGCCCGTGCCCTTCGCCGCCGGGCTGGGGGAAGGAGAGGTGGCGGCGGCCCGGGCCATCGTCCGCGCCGTCCACAAGCAGCACAAGCCGGTCGTGGTGCATTCCATGGCCACTGAATCCACGGCACTCGACGTGCTGCGCGCGGCTGGTGTCCCCACCTTCGACGCCATCGAGGACGCGGTGGCCGCGCTCGGCCTGGCCGCCACCGAGCCGTCGGTGCCGCTGCTCCCCATCCCTGAGCCCGGCCCCCCCATTCCGACGGACTACCACTCGCTTCGCGAGGCCATGCGTGACGCCGGCCTTCCCTCCGGCCGCGTGATTCCCGTTGCGGACCAAGGGCAGATCGCGGCCGCCGTGGCCGTCCTCAAGGGGCCGTACGTGCTCAAGACTGCGGCGGCCCTGCACAAGAGCGACAGTGGCGGCGTGCGGTTGAACCTCGCCGATGAGGCGGCCCTGATGGCCGCGCATGCGGAGATGACGCTGGGGATCGGCGATCCGCACTGCACGGTCGAGTCGATGGTCGACCTGCGGGATGCCGTCGAACTGCTGGTTGGCGTGAAGTGGGATCCGCGCTTCGGGCCGGTCATGATGGTCGGCGCAGGGGGAGTGCTGGCGGAGGTGGCACACGACACTGCGCTCGCCTGCGCACCCGTGGATGCCGAGCAGGGCCTCGACCTCCTGCACTCGCTGGACCTGGCGCCACTGCTCGGCGGCTTCCGCGGCCGGCCGGCCATTGCCATCGAAGCGGCGGCGGACGTCATCGCCCGCCTGGGCGCCTTCGCCGCCGCGCACCCCGAGTGGTCGAGGTCAACCCGCTCGTCGTGACACCGTTCGGCACGCACATCCTCGATGCGCGTGCGATCGACTAGTGCTGCGTCAGTGACGCCTCGTACTGCTTGAGCACGGCGCCGGCAGCGAAGTCCTGCTCCGCCAGTGCGTGCATCACGCCGACCAGGCAGCGATCGCGCAGTCGCTCCAACTCGCGCACATCGGCACCGGCGGCCTGCGCATCGGATTGTTCGGCAATGCGGTCGATGAGGCCCTCGGTGAGTTCCGGTACGTCCATGAGATGCGTCCACGGCCACTGCAGCGCGGGTCCGAACTGCGACATGAAGTGGCGCATGCCGCCCTCGCCACCGGCGATGCGATACACGAGCATGGTGCCCATGGAGGCCCAGCGCAGGCCGGCGCCGTAGCGGATGGCATCGTCCACCTCCTCGGTGGTGGCGATACCGTCGTTCACCAGCCAGAGCGCCTCGCGCCAGAGCGCCTCGAGCAGCC
>JAJXSV010000236.1 GCA_021784375.1 Actinomycetes bacterium
GGGCCAATCCCTTCTACAGCTTCGCCAAGAATCGCTTCAAGGTGTCGTTGCGCGCCCGCACGCTGCTGGGCGACCGTCTCAAGGTGAACGATCGCCGCGGCAATCCCATCGAGATCGCGGCCATGGGGGTCTGGCACGTGCAGGACACGGCGCAGGCCATGTTCGACGTCGAGGACTTCGACACCTATGTCACCACCCAGGCCGAGACGGCACTGCGGCATGTGGCCACCGCCTACGCCTACGACCACGGCGATGACGAGGGCAGTGGTGAAGTGACCTTGCGCAGCAACCCCGATGAGGTGTCTTCGGCCCTGCGCAAGGATCTCGGAGCGCGGCTGGCCGTGGCGGGTGTCGTCGTCGATGACGCGCGACTCACCCATCTGGCCTATGCGCAGGAGATCGCACAAGCCATGCTGCGCCGCCAGCAGGCGGAGGCTGTCATCGCAGCCCGTCGCAAGATCGTCACGGGCGCCGTCAGCATGGTCGACATGGCGCTCAAGGAACTATCGGCTGCCAATGTGGTGGAGTTGGACGATGAGCGCAAGGCGGCCATGGTGAGCAACCTGATGGTGGTGCTGTGTGGCGAGGGTGACGTGACGCCCATCGTCAACGCCGGCACCCTCTACTCATAGGCGCGAGGAAACTCCTTGACACGCAAGCACTTTCCCCTCCGCATCGACCCGCATTTGTGGGCCGAAGTGGAACGGCTCGCGGCCGCCGATCTGCGCAGCATCAATGCCGAGGTGGAGGTGCTGCTGCGTGAAGCCGTGCGGCGACGCGAGCACGGCGAAGCGGCAGCGGCGGAGGTCGAGGGGCGCAGGGACTGACGAATCAGACGACGCGCGAACTGGGGGTGACCCGAGACCTAGCAGCCTGCGCGGCGCCGGCGACGCGCGAACTGCGTCTACTGGAGTTCGCAGATGACGTCACCGGTGCTCAGCGTGGCACCCACGGTGGCGTTGAGGCCCGTGACGATGCCCGCCTTGGGCGCGGTGAGCGGTTGCTCCATCTTCATGGCCTCCACGACCACGATGAGTTCACCGGCTTCCACGTTCTGCCCCTCGGACACCGCCACCTTGACCACCGTGCCCTGCATGGGCGCAGTGACGGAGTCGCCGCTGGCGGCACTCGCCGCCTTCTTGGCCTTCTTCATGGGCGCTGCGGATCGGGAGGGTGCGCTCACCGGGGCTGTGGCGAAGCCCACGGGCAGTGTGACCTCCACCCGCTTGCCACCCACCTCGACCACCACGGTGTCGCGTGCCTGCAGCACACCGGCCTCGGCCGCGGAAGTGCCGGAGTACGCGGGAATGGTGTTGTTGAACTCGGTCTCGATCCAGCGCGTATGCACAGCGAAGCGGCCGTCGGGTGCGGTGAAGGCGGGTTCCTCGACGACAGCACGATGGAAGGTGAGGGCGGTGGCGATGCCATCCACCTGGAACTCGGCGAGGGCGCGACGCGAACGCTCCAGTGCCTGCTGGCGGTCGCGACCGGTGACGATGAGCTTGGCGAGTAGCGAATCGAAGTTGCCGCCGATCACATCGCCCTGCACGAAACCGGTGTCCACGCGCACGCCGGGGCCCATCGGAGGCACCCAGGTGACGAGTGCACCGGGCGCAGGCAGGAAGGAACGCCCGGGATCCTCGCCATTGATGCGGAATTCGATGGAGTGGCCGCGGACCTCGGGATCGCCGTACCCCAGTGCCTCACCGGCCGCGATGCGGAACTGCTCCCGCACCAGGTCGAGCCCTGTCACTTCCTCGGAGACCGGATGCTCCACCTGCAGCCGTGTGTTGACCTCCAGGAACGAGATGGTGCCGTCGGTGCCGACGAGGAACTCGCAGGTGCCCGCACCCACGTACTGTGCTTCGCGCAGGATGGCCTTGGACGAGGTGTAGAGCTCGTCTATCTGGGCCGCGGTGAGATCGGGGGCGGGCGCCTCCTCCACCAGTTTCTGGTGGCGGCGCTGCAGTGAGCAGTCGCGCGTCGAGACGACGACGACGTTGCCGTGCATGTCGGCGAGACACTGCGTCTCAACGTGGCGTGGACGGTCGAGGTAGCGCTCGACGAAGCACTCACCGCGACCGAAGGCGGCCACGGCTTCGCGCACCGCCGATTCGTAGAGCTCGGGAATCTCCTCGAGTGAGCGCGCCACCTTGAGCCCGCGACCACCACCACCGAAGGCCGCCTTGATGGCCACGGGCAGGCCGAACTGCTTGGCGAAGGCCACCACTTCGTCGGCATTGGATACCGGGTCCTTGGTGCCCGGAACCTGCGGGGCACCGGCTCTCGCTGCGATATGCCGTGCGGAGACCTTGTCGCCGAGGTCGCGGATGGCCTGCGGTGGCGGGCCGATCCAGGTGAGCCCGGCGTCGATGACGGCCTGTGCGAAGTCGGCATTCTCGGAAAGGAAGCCGTAACCGGGGTGCACGGCGTCAGCACCGCTGCGTCGCGCGGCGTCGATGAGCTTGTCGATGACGAGGTAGGACTCGGCGGCGGTGGAGCCACCGAGCGCGAAGGCCTCGTCAGCGATCTTCACGTGCAGGGCATCGCGATCAGGATCCGCGTACACGGCCACACTGGCCAGGCCGGCGTCACGGCAGGCGCGCGCAACACGCACCGCGATCTCGCCACGATTGGCAATGAGCACCTTGCGAAGCGCTTGCTGCATCCGGACCTCCCCGCTCAGCGCGAGTCTAGGGACGGATCCTGCGACCCGTCAGTAAGCGACCAGAGGGTCGGCCAGGCGATGCCGATCTCCATGAGCATGAGTCGCAGGCTGGGGATGGAGAGGCCCATCACGTTGGAATGATCGCCGTCGATGCGTGAGATGAAGGGTGCCCCCAAACCGTCGATGGTGACGCCACCTGCCACCCGCAAGGGCTCGCCGGTGGCGATATAGGCGTCGATCTCCGCATCGCTGGGTTCGGCGAAGAACACGGTGGACGCGACTACGCGCGCGACCTCGTCGCCAGTGCTGGTGTTGATGACGTGGTGGCCGGTGAAGAGAATGCCGTCACGGCCGCGCATCTGCTCCCAGCGTTGTCGCGCCTGCCAGGCGTCGGCCGGTTTGCCGTGGATCTCACCGCCGATATCGAAGACCGAATCGCAACCGAGCACGAGATGTCCAGGGCCCAGCGTGCCCGCGACATCGCGGGCCTTGGCTGTCGCCAATCCACCGGCCACAGCGTGCGCATCAGCCCAGCCTTCACTCGCGACCACGGCCTCCTCATCGACAGTGCTCACCTGGATGCGGTGGGCGATGCCGGCGTCTTGCAGCAGACGGGTCCGCGCTGAAGACGCGGAGGCAAGGACGAAGCGCATCAGCGCAGCCTGCCGGCCATGGTCCAGGCACCGCGACCGGGGCGGATCAGGGCGGGACGGGCCAACTGCGTGGAGGCCGACCAGAAACGCACAGGCCGGTGCGCTGAGGCGTTGTGATCCACGCGCGAGGCAACCGCGGCACTGAGCACGGCGATCACCACCCCCAGCTCTTCGGCCGTGGGCTGGCCATGCTTGACGACGAAGCCGCTCACAGCGGGATGTTCCCGTGCTTCTTGGGCGGCAGGGTGGCGCGCTTGTTGCGCAGTGCGCGCAGTGCAAGCGTGACATTGGCGCGGGTCTCGTGGGGGAAGATCACGCGATCGACGTGTCCGGACTCGGCGGCGGGGTAGGGGTTGCCGAGCCGCTGCTCGTAGTCGTCGATGAGCCGCGCGCGCTCGGCGTCGACGTCCGCTGCGGCCGCCAATTCCTTGCGGTAGAGGATGTTGACGGCGCCCTGCGCACCCATGACCGCGATCTGTGCGCTGGGCCAGGCCAGATTGACGTCGGCACCGAGATGCTTGGAGCCCATGACGATGTAGGCACCGCCGTAGGCCTTGCGCGTGATGACGGTGACCAGTGGAACCGTGGCCTCCGCGTAGGCGTAGATGAGCTTGGCTCCGCGCCGGATGATGCCGCCCCACTCCTGCTCCGTACCGGGCAGGAATCCCGGCACATCGACGAAGGACACCACCGGGATGTTGAAGGCGTCGCAGGTGCGGATGAAGCGCGCGGCCTTCTCGCTGGAGTCGATGTCGAGGGTGCCCGCCAACTGCATCGGTTGATTGGCAACCACGCCGACCGAGTGCCCCTCCACCCGACCGAAGCCGGTGACGATATTGGGCGCGAACAGGGGCTGCACCTCGAGGAAGTATCCGTCGTCCAGGACATGCTCGATGACCTGATGCATGTCGTAGGGCTGGTTCGAGGAATCCGGGATGAGCGAATCGAGCTCGAGGTCCTCGTCGTTGACGGTGAGGTCGGCTTCCCAGGAGAAGGTCGGTGGCTCGTCCTTGTTGTTGTCGGGCAGG
>JAJXSV010000237.1 GCA_021784375.1 Actinomycetes bacterium
TGCCAGGCGAGGCGATGGTGAACGAGTGCTCGACTGCGTCGGTATTCGTCACCGTGATGGTCGCACCCGCCTTGACTGTGGCAGGCGAGAAGGCGAAGCCGGAGATCGTGACCCCGCCGCCGGATGCCACGCTGGAGGTGGTCGACGGTGAACTGCCGTACAACCCGCCGCTGCTGGGCGCGGAGGAATATGAGGTGGAGCCGCACGCCGACAGCAGCAGGCCGGCGCTGAGCAGGGCAGCGAGGGAAGCGATGTTCTTCATGCCCTTCAATACGCGCGCTTCGGGCAAAGCGTTCACTGCTGGGTTCCCGCGATCCTGAACCAATTCGCCCATCCAGCCGTACCCTGAAGTGTGACCAAGCCATCGGCCACCGACGAGGAGTTCATGCGCGTGCTCTGCGATGAGTACGGCGGACCTCTGCTGCGCTATGTCACCGGCTTGACCGGCGGCGACCGGCAGCATGCCGAGGACATCGTGCAGGAGACGCTGGTACGCGCATGGCGTCACCCTGAAGTGGTGCAGTCGACGGAGCGCTCACCCCGCGCCTGGCTGTTCGCGGTGGCACGCAATCTCACCATCGACGCCCACCGCGCTCGATCCGCGCGGCCGCGGGAGGTGGAGGAGTCAGCAGAGGTCGCCGTAGAGGACGACCGACTCGAAGCGACCCTCACCCATTTCGAACTGCTTGACGCGCTGCAGGGTCTGGCACCTGCGCACCGCGATGTCATAGTGGCGGTGTACTACCGGGGTCTCTCCATCGAGCAGACGGCCAACCTGCTCGGCGTGCCCGCAGGCACCGTGAAATCGCGCTGCCACTACGCACTCCGCGCCCTGCGTGTGCTCTGTGATGAACGGGGGCTCCTGCCATGAAGCATGAAGACGCACAACGCGAAATGGCCGTGGGCTTGCTCAATGGGGCGCCCCTCGACACGCGCATCGCAGAGCACCTCTCCACCTGTGGCGAATGCGCCGCCGAACAGGCCTCATTGCGGAGCGTGGCGCAGCTGCTGTCGCAACTCGCTCTCGATGACGTCGTGACGCCTCTTCCGGTGTCGGCAGCCAGCCTCCTGCCACGGCTACTCGAGCGCGTGGCAGCGGAACGTGCGAGGCAGCGTCGGACACGACGCTGGGCGCTCGCCTCCGGGTTGGCGCTGGCGGCGACCGTGCTGGTGATTGTGCTGGCGTCGATGAGTGGGACGATCTCCAGCGCACAGCATGCGATCACGGCAAGTGCCTCCGCCAATGGCATTGTGGCCACGGCATTGATCACACCCGTCGATTCGGGCAGCGAATTGCGCTTGCAAATCAGGGGTGTGCCGCGCGGCACTCGCTGCGTCCTGCGCGTGGAGAGCGCCCGCAGCAAGCAAACCCTGACCGTCTGGACCGCCGACTACTACGGCACTGCCACCACGCGAGGACACTCCAACCTGGCTCCCGCAGACATCACCCGCATCACCGTCTCACGCGTCGGCGGAGCAGTGCTGCTGACGATCCCGGTTTCCGCCTAGGCCATTCACATCCGGCAGCGTATGTTGCACTTCCGGAGGACAGGCCATGACGGCGAGTGCAGAGACGACGCGGCGGCTTCACGCGCGGCAGGCGTGGCTGGGTGGCGACACCGTCGCGGATGATGTGCTGATCGAGATCACCGAGGGCGTCATCACCGGCGTCACCAGTGGAGTGCCCGCGCCCGCCGATGCCGAGTCGCTGAGCGGGCTCACGCTGCCGGGGCTGCAGAACACGCACTCGCATGTCTTCCATCGGGCCATCCGTGGCCACACCCAAGCGGGGGCTGCGGACTTCTGGGCCTGGCGCAGTCTCATGTACGGCGTTGCCGAACGGCTGAACCCGGAGAACCTGTACGCTCTGGCCCGCGCCACCTATGGCGAGATGGCCCTCGCGGGCATCACCTCGGTGGGCGAGTTCTTCTACGTGCACAACGACGGCCAGGGTGCTCGCTACAACGATCCCAATGAACTGGGCCATGCAGTCGCGGCTGCCGCCGCGGACGCGGGGATCCGCATGACCCTGCTCGACACCTGCTACCTGCAGGCCGACGTCAAAGGTGCGCCGCTTGCCGGCGCCCAGCGTCGCTTCGATGATGGCTCCTGGGAACGCTGGGCCGAACGCGTTGATCTCCTGCACGACAACCCACTGCTGAAGATCGGCGCCGCCATCCACAGCGTGCGAGCAGTCCCACAGGAAGGCATCGCGGGCGTTGCCGAATTCGCAAGTTCGCGCGGACTGCCACTCCACATGCACCTGTCCGAACAGCCGGCTGAGAATGCGGCCTGCCTGGCGCACTTCGGCTGCACCCCCACCGAACTCATGCACCGCGGCGGCGCCCTGGGGCCCCTCAGCACCGCGGTGCATGCGACACATCTGACGGACCACGACATCGAGCTGCTGGGTGCTACGCGCACGCACATCAGCATGTGCTGCACCACCGAACGCGATCTCGCGGATGGCGTGGGACCGGCGCGGCGGCTGTTGGATGCAGGGGCGCCCCTGTGCCTGGGCAGCGACGGCCACATGCAGATCGACCTGCTCGAGGAGGCGCGCGCCATGGAACTCGACGAGCGCCTCGTCACCCTGAAACGCGGGCACTTCAGCGCAGGTGCCTTGGCGCGGGCCGCCACCGATCAGGGCGCGAGCAGCCTGGGTTGGAACAGCGGTCGCATCGCGGTGGGTGCGCTCGCCGACCTGATCACGGTCAGGCTCGATTCACCGCGAACCGCGGGTGCCCGTGCCCGCGACCCACTCGCACCGGTCTTCTTCTCAGCCACCGCATCCGACGTACAGACGGTGATCGTGGGTGGCCACACCGTGGTCCACAACGGACAGCACCAACGCATCAACGATGTCGGTCGCGACCTCGATCTCGTCATCACCTCCCTGCTCGCATCGGAAACCTGAACATGACTGCCTTCGACGAACTCTGGTCTGAACTCGAACCCATCGGGAAGTACGCGCCCACGGGTGGCTACCGCCGCTTCGCCTACAGCGAGGCCGAGCTCGAGTGCCGTCAATGGTTCAGCGCTCGCGCCAAGGACCTGGGCCTCGAGGTCGAGCTCGATCGCAACGGCAACCTCTGGGCCTGGTGGATTCCCGAGGGCGTGGACGCACAGTTGCCGGCACTGGCCATCGGCTCACATCTGGACTCCGTCCCGGATGGCGGTGCCTTCGACGGCCCGCTCGGTGTGGTCTCTAGCCTCGCAGCCGTGAAGTCGTTGCAGGCCAAGGGTTTCTCGCCTGCACGCCCGGTCGTGATTGCAGTGTTCGCGGATGAGGAGGGTGCCCGTTTTGGAATCGCCTGCGCCGGCTCGCGACTCATGACCGGTCAGCTGAGCGCGGAGCGCGCACGCTCCCTCGTCGATCGCGATGGCCTCACCATGGCCGAGGCCATGCAGTCCGCGGGCTTCGACGCGCAGGCGCTGGGAGAAGATCGGGCGCTCCTCGCGCGTCTCGGCGAATACGTGGAACTCCACATCGAGCAGGGCCGCTCACTCGTCGATGATGATGCACCCATCGGGGTGGCCACCGCCATCTGGCCGCACGGCCGCTACCGCTACACCTTCACTGGAGTCGCCGATCATGCGGGGACCACCCGCATGCGCGATCGCAAGGACCCCATGTCCGCGTTCGCCCGCACCGTGCTTTCGGCCGAGGCCGCGGCACGGGCAAGTGACAGTCGCGCCACCTTCGGTCGCATGGAGGTGGAGCCCAACGGCACCAATGCCATCCCCGGCGTGGTGCGAGCCTGGCTGGATGCGCGTGCCGCCGACGCGGAGACCTTGAACCGGCTGCTGGCCGATATCGAAGCCGCAGCCCGCGGCGCCTCCGCCGAGCACGGTGTCACCGTGACCCTTGACGTCGAATCGGAGACCCCGGTTGTGCACTTCGACGCGGCGCTGCGCGACCGTGTGCGCGCGGCGGTGGTGGCGGAGCTCGGCGACAACGACGTACCGCTGCTGCCCACAGGTGCCGGCCATGACGCAGGCATCCTGGCCACCGACGGCCTTCCCACCGCCATGCTCTTCGTACGCAATCGCACCGGCATCTCCCATTCCCCGCGCGAGTTCGCCGATCGCGACGACTGCCTGCGCGGCGTCACCGCGTTGGCAGCGGTGGTGCGGGAACTCGCCGGATGAGTGCACCGCGCCTGCTTCGGCACGCGGACCGTCCAGCCAGCCCCTGGGCCAATGGCGGCGGTGTCACCTACCAGGTGCTGGTCTGGCCGGAGGGTGCCGGCTTCACCGAATTCGAATGGCGCATCAGTTTCGCCGAAGTTGCCAGCGAGGGGCCCTTCTCGACGCTGCCCAACGTCGACCGCATCCTCGTG
>JAJXSV010000238.1 GCA_021784375.1 Actinomycetes bacterium
CGGGGGTGAAGCCGAGGTCCTTGTTCAGGCCCTGGCGGATGTTGTCACCGTCGAGGATGTAGGTGTGGATCCCGCGCTCGTTGAGCTCCCGCTCGACCGCATTGGCGATGGTCGACTTCCCGGAACCCGGTAGACCGGTGAACCAGAGCACCTTGGATGCGTGGCCGAGGGCAATGGAGCGGCCCGCCCGGTCGGAGTCGAAGGCCTGGGCATGCACATTGCTACCGCGGCGCAGGTCGTGCAGCATCAACCCCGCGCCGACACTGTCACCCGTCCCGCGATTGACGAGCAGGAAGGCGCCGGTGTCACGCACCCGGGCGTACTCGTCGAGCATGATGGGCGCGTCGGTGGCGATCTCCACGCGGCCGATCTCGTTGATGGCGAGGTCGCGGGCCGCGTGGCGATGGCCGGATTCCACGTCGACCCGGTCACGGATGCCGGTCACGGTCGCTGGAATGCGCAAGGGCCCGCTCACCAGCTCGTAGGTGCGGCCGCGCGCCAGCGGCTGCTCCGACAGCCAGACGAGTTCCGCGGCGAAGCGATCGTTGGGCACGCGGGCCTCCCCCTGCTGCACAAGCAGGTCACCCCGGGCGCAGTCGATCTCGCGATCGAGGGTCATGGCGATCGCCTGGCCGGCTCGGGCCTCCTGCGCCTCGGATGCGGCAACGGAGATGCCTGCCACGCGGGCGCTCACGCCGGTGCGACCCACCGTGACCTCGTCGCCCACCCGGATGCCCCCGGAGAGCACCGTTCCGGCGTAGCCCCGGTAGTTGCCAGCGGCGCGCAGCACGAGCTGCACCGGCAGGCGGAAGTGCGGGGATCGGCTGCGATCCGCAACCTCGATGGACCGCAGCAGCTCGAGCAGCGTCCCGCCGTCGTACCAGGGCGCGGCCGCCGAGCGACTGGTGACGAAATCGCCATCCAGGGCACTCACCGGCAGCGTGAGCAGGCGCTCGATCCCCACCTTCGCAGCGGACTCGCCGACCCGCTCCGCAAGCCCTCGGTACGCGGCCTCATCGAAGCCGATGGCGTCCATCTTGTTGATCGCCACGATGACGGTCTTCACGCCCATCAGGGCGCAGATGTACAGGTGCCGGAAGGTCTGGGTGCGCACGCCACGGGCTGCGTCGACGAGCAGGATGGCGACGTCCGCGGTGGAGGCTGCGACTGCCATGTTGCGCGTGTACTGCTCATGGCCCGGGGCGTCGGCGATGATCGCGCGCAGGCCGTTCTGCAGATCGAGGTGACGGTAGGCGACGTCGATGGTGATGCCCTGCTCACGCTCCGCCTCCAGGCCGTCCGTGAGCAACGAGAAGTCGACCTCGCCGGCGGGGATGATGGACCCGGACCGCCGGGTCCAGCGAGCCGCTTCGAGCACGTCCTCCGGCACGGACAGCGTCTCCGCGAGCAGGCGGCCGATGAGGGTGCTCTTGCCGTCGTCGACGGATCCGCAGGTCACGATTCGGAGCAGCCCCGCCATCAGAAGTAGCCCTCGACCTTCTTGGCTTCCATGGAGGCGCTCTTCTCGCCGTCGATGAGGCGTCCGGCACGCTCGGAGAGGCGTGTCGTGATGAGTTCCTCGATGAGGTCGTCGACGGTGGCGGCGGGGCTCTCCACGGCCGCGCACAGGGGGTAGCAGCCGAGCGACCGGAAGCGGATGAGGCGCAACTCAGGGGTCTCGCCGTCGCGCAGTGGGAAGCGCTCGTCATCGACCATGATGAGGGCGCCATCGCGGCTGACGACCGGGCGTTCGGCGGCGAAGTAGAGCGGCACCACGGGGATGCCCTCACGGCGCGTGTACTGCCAGACGTCGAGCTCGGTCCAGTTGGACAGCGGGAACACGCGCATGGTCTGGCCCTCGGTGAGCCGCGTGTTGTAGGTGTGCCACATCTCGGGCCGCTGCGCGCGTGGCTCCCAGCGGTGGCCGGGCAGGCGTAGGGAGAAGATGCGCTCTTTGGCCCGGCTGCGCTCCTCGTCACGCCGCGACCCACCGAGCGCGGCGTCGAATCCGTACTGGTCCAACGCCTCGCGCAGGGCCACGGTCTTCATGACCCGCGTGTACTCCTGCGTACCGGCGGTGAAGGGGGTGATGTCGTCGGCCACGCCCTGCTGGTTGGTGTGCACGATGAGGTCGACGCCGTAGTGCTTCGCGATCTCATCGCGGAAGCGGATCATCGCCGCGAACTTCCAGGTGGTGTCCACGTGCATGAGCGGGAAGGGGATGGGGGCCGGCGCGAAGGCCTTGTGCGCGATGTGCAGCATGACCCCGGAGTCCTTGCCGATGCTGTACAGCATGACCGGTCGGTCGAACGCGGCGGCGGTCTCGCGGACGATTTCGATGGCCTCGGCCTCCAGGGCATCGAGGAGGCCGGTGCGGGACATGTGAGGCACCCTATACGGGATCTTTACGCGATCCGCGGACCTCCACGAATCGCACAGAGGGTTCACAGGAAGATCACCCGAAGGTCCCGGGGGACCGCTCAGCTGCCGACCTTCGTCCTTCCGTACCAGGCTTCGGCGATGACCCGTCTGCGATCGGCGTAGTCGGCGCCGGTGCCCGGGTGGAGGTGCTCGACGGCCGGCCCGGCCCCGAGGTCGACGTCGGCGAGGTCCGTGGTGAACACCACGCCCGGGATGGCCGGTCGCACGTCCCGGAACCCGAGCACCCATTCGGCGAGCAGCCGAGTGCGCAGGCGGACGAGCGGGATGAGGTCCGGCTTGCCGCGGGGCTTGGCCCTCACGAGCAGCTGCGCGGCCTGCTCGGCACCGTCACCCCACTGCGCCTGCAGCGCCGCCGCCGCGGACGCCATCGCGCCCCGCGCCAGGGCGTCGTCGATGAGTCCCTCCACGGTGGCGGCCAGTTGCTCCGGCTGCGAGGCCTCCACGACCACGCCCACACCCTGCGCCTGCATCGCGAGCGCACGGGCGCGCTGGTCATCCGTGACGTTGTTCGCGGGCACGAGCACGGTGGGCACCGCGCAGGCGGTGAACTCGTGGGCGGCGTTGTAGCCCACGGAAGTGACGGCCAGGTCGACGGCCGAGAGGTACGGGTACAGCGGGAACATGCCGCTCACGGTGTGCACCCTGCTGGCCCCGGCTCCGGAGCGATTGCGCCCCAAGGCGTCCTTGGTGGTCACCACGTTGATGTCGTCGCGGGCAGCCAACTGCTCCATGATCAGGTCGAGGCCGACGATCGCATTGCTGCCGACGTTGAAGAGGACGGTGGGCCGCTCCGGATCGACGCCCAGGGCGCCGGCAGCGCTCGCCCGCGCGAGCATCGAGCCCGGCCCGGCCTGCGTGACCACGCCCACCTTCCGGGCGTCGCCGCGGCCCCGCGTGGCCCCCGCGTCCATGCGGTCGCCGAGGTCACCCGGCTCGATGATGAGGTCGAAGAGATCGGCGAAGGCAAGGGGCGCAGTCGAGGCGTCGGCCCGCCACACCCCCCGGCGCACCCATACCGCGGCGACCGGCAGCCTGCGCAGCGCGGCCAACAGCCCGGCGTAGGGGACGACGCCGTCGAAGGCGATGACGTCGGCGTCGACCTCCTCCGCGAGTGCGACGATGCGGTCACGCAGGTAGCCGCGGTGCCACGCCCGCTTGGTCAACCACGGGGTCGTGTAACTCGGGCAGTACTCGAGCGCCGCTCCCCCACGCACCGCCACCGGCGCGGCCTGCGAGAGGGTCATGATGGTGCAGCGCACGTCCTCCGGCAGCGCAGCAGCAATCGCCAGTTGTCGCACCAGATGGCCCATGCCGAAGCCGTTGCTCGTGATGAGCAGGATCGAGCGGGCCTCAGTCATCGAGGCCGCCGTCGGGGCCGGCAGCCGCGCGCGCGGCCACCACCCCCTGGTCGAGGAACGCGCGGGCCATGCGCGCGAAGGTGTCGGAGATGTGCGTCGGTCGGAGGCGATGACGCATCGCCTGTGCGCGCTCGCGTGCAGGCGCCTGCCACGACGTCTCGAGCAGCTCCCGTTCCAACTCCTCGGACGTCGAGTACACGCGACCCGCGCCCTCGGCGAGCAGGTGGGTGGAGCCGGCGGTGGCAGAGGCGATCACGGGGGTGCCCATGCTCAGGGCGAGCACGAGTGCGCCGGAGTTCAAGGAGGCCTTGTAGGGGATGATCGCGTTGTCCGCTGCCACGAACAACATCCAGATGTCCTCGGTCAGGATGCGTTCGGGCAGCACGTGGATGGCCGGATGGACGGCGGCCATCTCCAGCAGGCGGCTCGTCCCCTCGTCCTTGCCGGCGCCACCGGCGATGAAGAGGTTCACCTTGCGCGGGTGCGCATGGCTGATGCGATCGAAGACCTCGGCCAGAGATC
>JAJXSV010000239.1 GCA_021784375.1 Actinomycetes bacterium
CAGGGGAAGTGACGGACAGGCAGATGCAACGGATCACGGCAACTCGGCTCACCGAGCCGCTGGCCCACCATGGCGAAGGCGCAATCTGGGACGCCAGGCTCGATCGATGGCTGTGGGTCGACATGCTCGCCGGACGAGTCATGGTGACTGACGGCACCGGTGCGACGCGTGCGCTGCAGCTGCCGGATACGTTCGCGGCGCTGGTGCGGCCGCACGCGGACGGCGGCCATGTCGTCGTAGGCGAGCGCACCGTGTGGTGGGTGGACCTGGAGCGTGGTGCAGCGACGGCGGTCCCCGTCGAGGTCCTGCCGATCGATGCGTCCTGTCGGGCGAATGAGGGGGCATGCAGCCCATCCGGGCTGCTGTCGGTGGGCAGCATGGCATATGCGGAGACCGGCGGGGCCGGCAATGTGTGGTCATACCGTCCGGACGGGACACTGGTCGTGGCACTGCCCGGCACCACGATCTCGAACGGCACGGTGTTCACAACCGAGGAGGCCGTGGTCTTCACCGACAGCGCCACCGGCCAGATCTGCCGCTACTCGGTGGGCGCCGACGGCTCGTGGACCGACCGTGAGGTGCTGGTGACGATTGACAAGCCGGGCGTCGGGCCCGACGGCATCTGCATGGACGTGGAGGCAGGTATCTGGGTGGCCCTGTGGGACGGGTCGCGGGCGCAACGCTTCGACGCGACCGGGGCGCTCACACATGAGGTCCTGCTGCCGACCAAACGGGCGACCAGCGTCGCGCTCGGAGGAGCCGACGGCCGCACACTGTTCGTGACGACGAGTGCGGTGGGCCTGCTTGATGACGCGCTCGCGGGCGCCTGCTTCACTGCACGTGTCGAGGTCCCAGGCCATGGGATTCGGCCCTGCCGAGTGCCCTCACGACCCTGACTTCGGTGCCCCATTCCGGTGTGCCCTCGGGGGAGCGGAACTCCCGCGCACCACGAGTTCACCGCGGAAGAGGCGTGGCTCGCGTGGCAACTCGAGGTTGGCCAGACGGCCGATGAGTTGTCGTGCGGCGGCGCCGCCGATTTCCGTCGCGGGCGGGCTTATGGTGGTGAGCTCGGGATCGGTGCCTGATGCGAAGGAGTCCGGCGTGGCGATCGACACCACGGAGAGTTGCGTGGGCACCGCAATCCCCTGACCGCGTGCCTCCTGCAGGAAGCCGATGACGGCATCCGCATTCATGGCCACCACAGCCGTGATCTCGGGATGCCGCACCACCATGTGCCGCAGTGCCGCCCGGCCCGCATCGACCGTGGATCGGCTGTACAGATTGACGGCCTTCAGACCGCGAGACCGCATCGAGGACTTGAACGCTTCCTCGGCACGTACGGTGGCGCCGAAGCCGAGGCGCACGATCTGCCGCGATCCGTTGAGGAAGGCGATGTGCTCGTGGCCGAGTCCCGCGAGGTAGTCCACCGCGTCGGTCACTGCGCCCTCGAAGTCCCGGTCGGCGAAGAGCACTTCCTCGGATTCGTCGCGGACCCGTCCGATGAGCCCGACGCTCATGCCGGCGCCCTCCAGCGCCTCGACGCGCTCATCCTCGAGCCGCACCTCCATGAGCAGGACGCCGTCAATCAGCCCGGCTTGGCCGAGTGCGATCACCTCCTCCACATCGCGGTCGGCCGTCGGCCACAGGATCAGGTGGTATCCGAGCTCCCGCGCGGCGTTGGCGGCACCGAGCACGTACTCGAGGTCGGCGTTGGAGATTCCACGCTCCTGGCTGGGGAAGAGCATGGCGATGAGGTTGCTGCTGCGCCCCGCCAGCCCTTGGGCCATCAGGTTCGGTATGTAGTGCAACTTGTCCATGGCGGCGAAGACGCGCTTGCGCGTGGCCTCGGAGATGGGCGCCTTGCCGCTGATGGCGTACGACACCGTGGCCTCGGATACGCCTGCCATGGCAGCGACGTCCTTGCGTGTGGCCATGGTTGAAGCCCTCCCAGCGGTATGCGAGGTTCAACCGCGCGCCTTGTTGCGTGAAACCCGTTACCAAATTGTAAGGCATCCCCACTTACGCGCGTCAATGCCGTGCCCTACTGTCTGCGTCAGTTGATTGACGCGCGTCAACGGCGAACGCTCAAATGACTGAACAACCGAATCCGGGAACTGCCTCCCCTCCAGGCGGGCCCGCCTCTGAAAGGTAACCACCTTGCGTAACTTCAAGAAGGCTGCACTCGCGGTCGCTGCAACCGGTCTCGTGCTGACCGGCGTGCAGGCCCCGAGCTACGCGGCCGCGCCGACGGAGATCACCGTCTGGGCCATGTGCAATGAGACCGGTGAGATCGCCGCTGCCAAGGAGCAGACGGCCGCATTCAACGAGGTCAACTCCGACAAGTACCACGCCACCTTGACATGCAAGGCGAACATGGCAGACACGCTGAAGGCGACATCAGCCTCGGACCTGCCATCGGTCTTCGAATTCGACGGCGAGACCCTGGGGTCGATGGTCTTCGCCGGCAAGCTCGGGAAGCTCAACGGTGTCGTCGACCCGAAGGTGCTGCGCAACGAGCTGGTGTCGATCCAGGCCGAGGGCAAGTACTCGGACGGCAACACCTACTCGGTGTCGCAGTACGACTCGGGCCTCGCGCTCTACGGCAACAAGAAGATGCTCGCGGCCGCCAAGATCTCCTACCCGACCACCTGGAACAAGGCCTGGACGGCAGCGCAGTTCACCAAGGTGCTCGCAGCCCTCGCCGCCAAGGCCCCGGGCAAGAAGGCGATCGACTTCAAGGAGAACTACGGCATCGGCGGGGGTTGGGCCGGTTACGCCTTCACCGACGTGGTGAACTCCGCAGGCTCCCAGCTCGTCAACTACAAGACGCACAAGGCCATGGGCAACATGAACTCGGCCAAGGCCATCGCCGCCGTCAAGACGTGGGCGACCTGGAAGCGGTACTCGGACCCCTCGGCTGACGACAAGGCATTCAGCAGCAAGCGTGTGGCCCTCGCGTGGGTCGGGCACTGGGCCTACCCGGCCTACAAGGCCGCCCTGGGCAAGGACCTCGTCGTGATCCCGCTGCCGAACTTCGGCATGGGCACCAAGTCGGGCCAGGGCTCGCACAGCTGGGGCATGAGCGCCCGGGTCTCGGGTGCCGAGCAGGCTGGTGCCGCCGCCTACCTGAACTACATCGAGCAGGACAAGTGGATCAACAACGTCACTGACCAGAACGGTGCCGTGCCGGCCACCAAGACCTCGCTCGTACGCAACGTCAACTACCAGAAGGGTGGCGACCTCTACCTGTACGGGCAGCAGCTCGCAGCCTCCTGCGGTATCGGTGCGCTCACCAAGAAGTGCGTCACCGTGCCGCGCACCATCAGCCCGGCGTGGCCGGTGATCGGCTCGCAGTTCTCCAAGGCCATGGGCGCCATCTGGGCCGGTGGCGACGCGAAGACCGAACTGACGAAGGCCGCCGCGGCCATCGACCAGGACGCCGCTGACAACGGTTACTACAACTAGGCACTGATCGCCCGGGAGCTGGTGGGGCAGTCGAGGACGGCTGCCCCACCAGGACCCACGCGCAAAGGGGACACGATGGCAACAACCATGACTCGTCGCGGCCGCGACTTCGGCAACAACCACCTGGCCGGCCTGCTGATGTCGCTTCCTGCGATGCTGCTCCTCGGTCTCTTCGTCTTCATTCCCTTCCTTGCAGCGATCTGGTTCTCGCTGCACAACATCAACATGAACTTTCCTGACCGGGCGCCCGTCTGGATGGGATTCGAGCAGTACCGCCGCATCCTGTTCGACCCGGAGACGCGCGGGATCTTCTACCGCAGCCTGTTCAACAACTTCGAGTTCGCGCTCATGGTGGTGCCGCTGCAGACGGTCTTCGCCGTGCTGCTCGCGCTCATGCTCAATGTGAAGCTCAAGGGCATCGCGTTCTTCCGGACCTTCTACTTCATGCCCGTCGTGTTCCCCATGTCCCTCGTCACCGTCATGTGGTCCATCATGTTCTCGCGTGATGACCTCGGTCTGCTCAACGGCATCCTCAAGTTCATCACCTTCGGGCACGTCGGTCCGGTGGACTGGCTGGGTGACGTACACCTGGCACTGCCGTCGATCGCGCTCATGTCCATGTGGGCGGGCGTGGGCTTCCAGATGGTGATCATCCTGGCCGGCCTGCAGGAGATCCCCCGCGAGCTCTACGAGGCCGCAGAGATCGATCGGGCGGGCAAGGTGGCGCAGTTCTGGCACGTCACGATCCCAGGGCTGAAGAACACGCTGAACTTCGTCGTCATCATCACCACGATCTTCTCGCTGCGCCTGTTCGACCAGGTGTACATCCTCACCGGCGGTGGGCCGCAG
>JAJXSV010000016.1 GCA_021784375.1 Actinomycetes bacterium
TGGCACCATCGACATCGTCGCCACGGATCACGCCCCGCATCCCACGGAGGACAAGGACTGCGAGTGGGCCGCCGCGGCCATGGGCATGCTGGGCCTGGAGACCGCCCTCTCGATTGTCATCGAGACCATGGTGGACAGCAGGCGCCTTGGATGGCGCGAAGTGGCTGCGCGTATGTCGTGCAACCCGGCCCGCATCGGCCGGGTGGCGGATCATGGTGCGGATGTCGCCGTGGGGCAGCCAGCCAACCTCTGCGTCGTGGACCCCGTGGCGTCGTGGGTGGTCGATCCGGCAGCCCTCGCATCCCGGTCCCGCAACACCCCCTACGCCGGGCGCCCCATGCGCGGCCGGGTGATGGCGACCTTCCTGCGTGGCGAGGCCACGGTCCTGAACGGAGCACTCACGCGATGAGAGTGGCACTCGTCATCCTGATGCTGCTGGCCATCGGGCTCAGCTACCTCGCCATGTACCGAGGCTGGCGCGCGCGCGTGGCCTCGCAGTCCTCGATGGCCGAACCGCAGGCGCGGTCGGCGGAACCCACGCTTGCCGGTCCCTGGAGCGGCACCTACCTGGGGGCCACGCGCGAGGGCAGTTGGCTGGACCGTGTCGACGTGCACTCGCTCGGCGCGCGCAGCCGGGCCTCACTGCGGCTCACGGCACATGCCGTGGACATCGAACGGGAAGCCGAGCCCTCCTTCTCCATCCCCTTCCGCGATCTGGTGGCGGTGCGGGCCGACAAGGGCATAGCGGGCCGCGCCTATGAGGACGGCGGGATCGTCGTCGTGAGCTTCCGGCTCGGGGCAGACACCATCGACATCGGGTTGCGTTTCCCGGAGACCGCAGCCCATCTCGCCGTGCTCACGGCGCTTTCGCAGGAGGTTGCATCGTGAAACCGGCACTGTTCGTGCTCGAGGACGGGCGCACGTTCCGCGGCTCCGCCTTCGGCGCCGACGGGGTGTGCTTCGGCGAGGCGGTCTTCAACACCGGCATGACCGGTTACCAGGAGACGCTCACCGACCCCTCGTACCGTGGCCAGGTCGTCGTCATGACAGCGCCGCACATCGGCAACACCGGCATGAACGACGCGGACCCGGAGTCCGAGCGCATCTGGGTCAACGGCTTCGTCGTCCGCAACCCCTCGCCCATCGCGTCGAACTGGCGCTCGCAGCGCTCGCTCGACGACGAGATGCGCGCGCAGGGGATCGTCGGCGTGGCCGGTGTCGACACCCGCGCCATCACGCGCCACCTCCGCGAGCGCGGGGCCATGCGTGTGGGGCTGTTCACCGGGGATGCCGTGACTGCGGACACCGATGCTCTGGTGGCGCAGGTGCTCGCCTCGCCCTCCATGGTCGGTGCCGACTATGTCGGTGACGTCACGACCCGGGCGGCCTACGTGGTCCCGGCACTCGGGGAGCGGCGCTTCACCGTGGCCGCGCTCGACCTCGGCATCAAGCGCATGACGCCCCACCGCATGGCTGAGCGTGGCATCGAGACCCACGTACTCCCGTCATGGACGACCGCCGACGAGTTGCTCGAACGCGGAGTCGACGGCGTGTTCTTCAGCAACGGCCCCGGCGACCCGGCGACGGCCGCGCACGCCACCGATCTGGCTCGCGCGGTGCTCTCCGCAGATCGCCCCTTCTTCGGCATCTGCTTCGGGAACCAGGTGCTGGGCCGGGCCCTCGGCTTCGACACCTACAAGCTGAAGTACGGTCACCGGGGTGTGAACCAGCCGGTCCAGGATCGACGCACCGGTCGCGTCGACATCACCGCCCACAACCACGGCTTCGCGGTGGACGCGCCGATCGACGTGATCAGCGAGACCCCCTTCGGCCGGGTTGAGGTGTCCCACCTGTGCCTGAACGATCAGGTGGTCGAGGGCCTGCGTGCCCTGGATGCCCGCGCCTTCAGCGTGCAGTACCACCCGGAAGCAGCGGCCGGACCGCATGATGCCGTGGGCCTCTTCGACGCCTTCGTCTCGAGCATGGCAGGAGCGCGCTGATGCCCCGTCGCGAAGACCTCAAGAGCGTGATGGTCATCGGCTCCGGCCCCATCGTCATCGGTCAGGCCTGCGAGTTCGACTACTCCGGCACGCAGGCCTGCCGCGTGCTGCGCGACGAGGGCCTGCGTGTCATCCTCGTGAACTCCAACCCGGCGACCATCATGACCGACCCCGAGTTCGCGGATGCCACATACGTCGAACCCATCACCCCGGAGGTGGTGGAGCGCATCATCGCCAAGGAACGCCCGGACGCGCTGCTTCCCACGCTCGGTGGCCAGACGGCCCTGAACACCGCCATGGCCCTGCATCGCAATGGCGTACTCGAGCGGTACGACGTCGAACTCATCGGCGCTGACGTGGAGGCGATCGAGCGCGGTGAGAATCGCGAGCGGTTCAAGGAGATCGTGGCCTCCATCGGGGCGGAGAGTGCACGCAGCGCCATCTGCCACACCCTCGATGAGGTGTTCGCTGCCGTCGAGGAACTGGGATACCCGGTCGTCGTGCGGCCGTCCTTCACCATGGGCGGGGCGGGCTCCGGCTTCGCCTATGACGCCGAGCAGCTGCGCAGGATCGCCGGCGCGGGCCTGCAGGCGAGTCCCACGACCGAGGTGCTGCTGGAGGAGTCGATCCTCGGCTGGAAGGAGTACGAACTCGAGCTCATGCGTGACCACCATGACAACGTGGTGGTCATCTGCTCCATCGAGAACATCGATCCGATGGGCGTCCACACCGGCGACTCCATCACCGTGGCACCGGCACTCACCCTCACCGACCGCGAGTACCAGCATATGCGCGATGTCGGGATCGAGATCATCCGTGCCGTGGGCGTCGACACCGGCGGATGCAACATCCAGTTCGCGGTCAACCCGGAGGACGGGCGGCTGATCGTCATCGAGATGAATCCGCGCGTCTCGCGCTCCTCAGCCCTCGCCTCGAAGGCGACGGGCTTCCCCATCGCGAAGATCGCAGCACGCCTGGCCGTCGGGTACACGCTCGACGAGATCCCGAACGACATCACCAAGGAGACGCCGGCCTCATTCGAGCCCACGCTCGACTACATCGTCGTGAAAGTGCCGCGCTTCGCATTCGAGAAGTTCCCCCAGGCGGACCCGACGCTCACCACGCACATGAAGTCGGTGGGTGAGGCGATGAGCCTCGGCCGATCCTTCCCCGAGGCCCTGCAGAAGGCCCTGCGTTCCATCGAGAAGCGCGAATCCGTCTTCGCCTGGCCGGCGGCGAAGTCCGATGTCGACGTGCCGGAGCTGCTCACGCGCATGGCCGTGCCACGCGATGGCCGCCTGAGTGAGGTGCAGCTCGCCCTCTGGGCCGGCGCATCGATCGAGGCGGTGTTCGAGTCCACGAAGATCGATCGTTGGTTCCTCGAGCAGATCGCACTCATCAACGACGCGGCTGACGCCATCCGCGCCGCGAGCGAACTCGACATCGACGGGCTGCGCGCCGCCAAGCAGATGGGTTTCTCCGACCTGCAGATCGCGCAACTGCGGGGTGCCACGGAGGACTCCATCCGCGAGCTGCGACATGGTCTCGGAGTGCGCCCGGTCTACAAGACCGTGGACACCTGTGCGGCCGAGTTCGCTGCGCGCACGCCGTACCACTACTCCTCCTATGACGAGGAGACGGAGGTGATGCCACGCAGCAAGCCGGCAGTGCTCATCCTGGGCAGTGGCCCCAACCGCATCGGCCAGGGCATCGAGTTCGACTACTCCTGCGTGCACGCGGCCATGACGCTGCGGGAAGCCGGCTTCGAGACCATCATGGTCAACTGCAATCCGGAGACGGTGTCCACCGACTACGACACCTCCGATCGCCTGTACTTCGAGCCGCTCACCTTCGAGGACGTGCTGGAGGTCGTGCATGCGGAGATGGCTGCTGGCCCGGTGCTCGGTGTCATCTGCCAGCTGGGGGGCCAGACACCACTCGGCCTGGCCCAGCGCCTGAAGGATGCGGGAATCCCCATCGTCGGCACCAGCCCGGAGGCCATCCACCTGGCCGAGGACCGGGGCGCATTCGGTGCCGTGCTCAACGCGGCCCACCTGCCCGCGCCCAAGTGGGGGACGGCCACATCCTTCGCCGAGGCCCAGGCGGTGGCCGACGAGATCGGGTATCCGGTGCTCGTGCGACCGTCCTATGTGCTCGGCGGCCGTGGCATGGAGATCGTCTACAACGAGGAGGCGCTCAAGACCTACCTCGAACGGGCGACCCTCATCGAGCCGGGTCGTCCCGTCCTCGTCGATCGCTTCCTCGACGACGCCTTGGAGATCGACGTCGATGCGCTCTACGACGGGGTCGACCTGTACATCGGCGGTGTCATGGAGCACATCGAGGAGGCCGGCATCCACTCCGGCGACTCCGCTTGCTCGCTGCCGCCGATGACGTTGGGGGCCCGGGAGATCGAGCGCATCCGGCGCAGCACCCTCGCCATCGCAGAGGGCGTCGGCGTGCGCGGCCTGCTCAACATCCAGTTTGCGCTGGCAGCGGACGTGCTGTACGTGCTCGAGGCCAATCCGCGCGCCAGCCGCACGGTGCCCTTCGTCTCCAAGGCCACGAACGTGCAGCTGGCCAAGGCTGCGGCGCGCATCGCCCTCGGCAGTTCGATCGCCGAACTGCGGGGCAACGGCATGCTGCCGGCGCAGGGCGACGGCGCCGACGTCGTGCCAGGCGCGCCGGTGGCGGTCAAGGAGGCCGTGCTGCCCTTCGGTCGCTTCCAGGGCGTCGACACCATCCTCGGCCCGGAGATGAAGTCGACCGGCGAGGTCATGGGCATCGATGTGAACTTCGCACGCGCCTTCTCCAAGTCGCAGTTGGCGGCGTACAACCACCCGCTCCCGACGAGCGGCCGGGTCTTCGTCTCGGTGGCGGATCGCGACAAGCGCCACGTCATCGTGTACGTGCAGCGCCTTGCCGACTTCGGGTTCGAGATCCTCGCCACCGAGGGCACGGCGGACATCCTGCGTCGCAACGGCGTCGAGGTGACGGTCGTGCGCAAGTACTCGCAGGGCCCCGGTCCGGACGGTGAGCCGACGATCGTGCAGCGGATCCTCGATCGCGAGATCGCGCTCGTCGTGAACACGCCGGTCGGGTCTGGTGCGCGCTCGGATGGGTACGAGATCCGGACCGCCGTCGTGCTCCGTGACATCCCCTCCATCACCACCGTGAATGGCCTGCGCGCGGCTGTGCAGGCCATCGTGTCTGAGCAGACCGAGGAGATGCAGGTGAAGTCCCTGCAGGAGTACGGCCTCGACATCGCACGGACGCGCGCATGAGTCAGTTCCGTGCACGCCTGGCCGCGAACCGCGCCGTGGGGGAGTACCGCCACCTCGTCTTCATCACCTCCGCCGAGATCGGGCCAGTGCGCCCGGGGCACTTTGCGGCACTGGCTGTCGGTGGCCCCGATTCGGCGATGCTGCTGCGTCGTGCCTTCTCCATCCACCGCGCGCACGCCAAGACGTCCGCCGGCACGAGCATCGAACTCATCGTGTCGGCGAAGGGCCCTGGCACGAAGTGGCTCGTCGCCCAACCCGAGGGCACGGTGGTGGACATGGTGGCGCCACTAGGCAAGCCCTTCCAGCTGCCGAAGCAGGCCGTGCCCTGCGTGCTGGTGGCGGGTGGCTACGGCGCGGCGCCGATGATCGCGTTGGCCGAGGAACTCCGGTCACGCGGATGTCGGGTGGACGTCGTGGTCGGCGCGTCGACGGAATCCAAGCTCTACGGCGTCCTCGACCTCAAGCGCATGGCCGACTCCATCACGGTCACCACCGACGATGGCACACAGGGCTTCCAGGGCCTGGTGAGTGACGTGCTGCCGGATGTCATGCGGCGCGCGGATTCCGCGGTCGTGTACGCCTGCGGGCCCATGGGCATGCTGCGAGCCGTCTCCAAGGTGGCGGCTTCCACCGGCGCCATCGCGCAGTGCGCCGTCGAGGAGGCCATGGCCTGCGGCGTCGGTGTCTGCATGACCTGCGTGCTGCCGGTGATCGGCGATGACGGGGTGACGCGCATGGTGCGTTCCTGCACCGATGGCCCGGTGTTCCGCGGTGATCGTGTGCGCTGGGACGCCGTGGGCACAGTGCCCGACGACGCACTTGGCGCGCCGACGTCAGCGGGGCACTGACATGGCCGTGGACATCTCCACCGCACTGGCCCGGCTGCAACTGCCGGCCCCGGTGCTCACCGCGAGCGGGTGCGCAGGCTACGGACGCGAGCTGGACCCCTACTTCGACATCACGGCGATCGGTGCCGTCGTCACCAAGAGCATCATGCTGGAGCCCCGTTCGGGGAGGCCCACTCCGCGCATGGCGGAGACTCCCAGCGGCATGATCAACTCCATTGGCCTGCAGGGCTCGGGCATCGAGTCGTTCATCGAGCACGACCTGGCTTGGCTGCGCAAGCGCGGTGCGCGCACGATCGTCTCCATCGCGGGCAACAACGTGCTCGAGTTCGGTCGCCTGGCCCGTCGGCTGCGCATGGTGGAGGGGATCGCCGGCATCGAGATCAACATCTCCTGCCCCAATGTGGCCAACCGCGGCCTGGTGTTCGCCTGCCATGCAGGAAGCGCCGCGGAAGTGGTGGCGGAGGTGCGGAAGCACGCGGCGCCGGGGATTCCGCTGCTCGCCAAGCTCTCCCCGGATGTCACGGACATCGTCGAGATCGCGCATGCGGTGATCGAGGCGGGGGCGGACGGCCTGGCCATGATCAACACCCTGCTCGGCATGGTCATCGATCCGGTGACGCTGCGCCCACATCTCGGAGGACGCACCGGCGGTCTCTCGGGCCCGGCCATCCGGCCGGTTGCGGTGCGGGCCGTGTACCAGGTGCATGCCGCCATGCCGCAGGTGCCGATCCTCGGCATGGGCGGCATCCGCACGGGTCGCGATGCCCTCGAGTTCATCGCCGCCGGTGCCTCTGCCGTGAGTGTCGGGACCGCCATCTTCAACGACCCGTCGGCGCCGCTGCGCATCCAGAACGAACTCACCGACGAAATCGCGGCGCACGGCTTCACCAGCCTGCGCGCCGCCATCGGCATCGCACACCGACCGGCATAGGAGACGAACATGACGAAGGCTCCGATCGCCGTTGCCCTCGATGGCCCGGACCTCATCACCATCGAGCGGTGGGCGGTCGCGGTGGCCCCGCACGTGTCCACCCTGAAGGTGGGCCTCGAGACCTACCTTCGCGACGGGGATGCAGCGATCACGGCGGTGCGCGACACCGGGTGCGATCTCTTCCTCGACCTCAAGTTGCACGACATCCCGAACACGGTGGCAGGTGCGGCCCGCTCGGTGGCCCGTTTCGCGCCGCAGTACCTGACCGTGCACGCACTGGGGGGTGCGGAGATGATCGCCGCTGCGGCCGGCGCACTACCGGGCACGCGCATCACCGCCGTCACCATCCTCACCTCGATGGACGAACGGGCCCTGCGGTCGATCGGCATCGAGGACGGCGCATTGGAGGCCGCGGTCCGACTGGCCCGCCTGGCCGTCGCAGCGGGTGCCCGCGCCATCGTCTGCTCCCCGCTGGAGGTCGCTGCGATTCGCGCGGTGGTGCCCGCGGACGTCACGCTCATCACGCCCGGGGTGCGCCCGCCGGGGGCGGAGGCGGGGGATCAGAGGCGTGTCGCCACGCCCGCGAAGGCGCTTGCCGATGGAGCGGATATGGTGGTGATCGGCCGTCCCATCACCGCGGCTGCGGATCCCGCACGGGCCGCCGCCGAGATCGCATTGGACCTGTGATGCTGCCGAGCCAGACGCCTGAAGCCCGGGATGCGGCGCTCGCCAAGGCCGCGGATGCGCGCCAGCAGCGGGCGCTGGTCCGGCACCGCCTGAAGTTCGCGGGGGCGTCCATCACGGAGGTCATGCTGCAGGGGCAGGGCGACGACGCCATCGGTCGGATGAAGGTGACGGTCCTCCTGGAGTCGATGCCGGGCATCGGACCGGTGCGGGCGCGCGAGATCATGGCGAACGTGGGCGTGGCAGAGAACCGCCGGGTGCGCGGGCTGGGCGTGCAGCAGATCCGGGCCATCGCCAATCACTTCGAGGGCGTATGAGCGACTCCCCGCTCCGGCATGCGCCGATCATCGTGGTTGCGGGCCCCTCCGGTGTCGGCAAGGGCACGGTGATCGCCTGGGCCCGTGAGCACCTGCCGCAGGCCTGGCTGTCGGTCTCTGCGACCACCCGGGAGCCGCGTCCGGGCGAGATCGACGGGGTGAACTACCACTTCATGAGCCCTGCGCTGTTCGATGCGATGGCCAGCGCGGGCGGGTTCCTCGAGTGGGCTGAGTATGCGGGGAACCGCTATGGGACGCCGCTGCAGCCACTGCTCGACCACGCAGCGGCGGGCCAGCCGGTGCTGCTCGAGCTGGAGCTGCAGGGGGCCCGACAGGTGCGCAGCCGCCTCCCGCACGCCACCCTCGTGTTCATCAAGCCGCCCTCGTGGGAGGAGTTGGTGCGCCGGCTCACCGACCGCGGGACCGAATCGCCCGAGGTCGTGGAGCGGCGCCTGGCCACTGCTCGCGAGGAGATGGCCTGCGAGCTGGAGTTCGACCGGACCATCGTGAACGACGCCGTCGAGCGCGCCGGCCAAGCGTTGGTAGACTTGTTGGATTCCGCCAGCACCAAGTGATGAGGTACGTCCGTGTCGAATGTCCGACCCGAAGGTATGACCAACCCGCCGATCGATGATCTCCTGTCGATCGCGGGCAGCAAGTACCAGCTCGTCATCTACGCGGCGCGCCGGGCCCGCCAGATCAACGCGTACTACGCGCAGCTCGGCGAGGGCCTGCTGGAGAACGTGGGGCCGCTGGTGGACACCCACCTGCAGGAGAAGCCGTTGTCCATTGCCATGCGCGAGATCAACGAGGGCCTGCTCACCATCAAGCACAACGACGAAGCCTGATCCCATGGCCGCGCTGCCGGGGTCGGCGCAGCCGCCGCGTGTCATCGTCGGCGTCACCGGTGGCATCGCCGCATTCAAGGCATGCGAGGTCATCAGGCGCGTCAAGGAGGCGGGCGCCGATGTCGTCGTCGTCCCGACGCTTGCTGCCCTGCGCTTCGTCGGTGAGGCCACCTTCGCCGCGCTGAGCGGCAACCCCGTGGCGACGGACATCTGGGGTGACGTGCAGGACGTGCCGCACGTGGCCCTCGGCCGCTCCGCCGACGTCGTCGTCGTGGTTCCGGCCACGGCGGACTTCCTCGCGCGCGCCGCGCAAGGCCGGGCCGACGACCTGCTCGGTGCCACCCTGCTCACCACCCGCGCGCCCGTGCTGGTCGCGGCGGCAATGCACACCGAGATGTGGGAACACGTTGCCACTCAAGCGAATGTGCGCACCCTGCGGGAGCGCGGGATGGTCGTGCTGGAGCCTGCGGTAGGTCGGCTCACCGGGCCCGACTCCGGCAAGGGGCGCCTCCCCGAACCCGCGGAGATCGCGGAGGTCGTGCTGCAGGCGATGCGTCGTGGTCGCGTGGCGCCGGACCTCGGGGGTCGGCATGTCGTGGTGTCCGCTGGGGGCACGAGGGAGGCCATCGACCCCGTGCGCTTCATCGGCAATCACTCGACGGGCCGGCAGGGCTACGCCATCGCCGCCATGGCCGCTGGTCGAGGAGCACGCGTGACCCTGGTGAGCGCCAACGTGTCGCTCCCGGCGCCGGCCGGCGTGGATGTCGTGGAGGTGGTGTCGGCCGTGGACCTGGACCGCGCCATGCACGCGGTCGCCGCATCAGCGGACATTCTGGTGATGGCAGCGGCGGTCGCGGACTTCTCACCGCTCGGCGCGGCCGACCACAAGATCAAGAAGGGCGCAGCACCGACGTCGATCGCCCTCCGCGAGAACCGTGATGTGCTGCGATCGCTGGTGGAGGGGCGCCGCCCCGGGCAGGTGATCGTCGGCTTCGCTGCGGAGACCGGCGATGCGGACGGCAGCGTGCTCGACCACGCACGGCGCAAGTTGGCGAGCAAGGGCTGTGACCTGCTGGTGGTGAACGACGTCTCCGGCGACGAGGCATTCGGGAGCGTGACCAACACGGTGACGATCCTTACTGCAAATGGTTCGCAACAAGCTTACCAAAGTATGAGCAAAGCCGCGGTGGCGGATGCCCTGCTGGACGCGATCACGGAACAGTTCAGTCGAACGCAGTGACGGAACGACCGGCGCTGTTCGCAGTCTGGAGTAACCGTGGCCAAGAGGCTCTTCACGTCCGAATCCGTCACCGAGGGCCATCCTGACAAGATGGCGGACCAGATCTCGGATGCCATCCTGGACGACCTCCTGGGCCAGGATCCGCACAGCCGAGTGGCGGTCGAGACGCTGCTCACCACGGGCCAGGTGCACGTCGCCGGCGAGATCACGACGGACGGGTTCGCGGACGTCATGCAGATCGTCCGTCAGGTCGTGCTCGACATCGGCTACGACTCCTCCATCAAGGGCTTCGACGGCGAGTCCTGCGGCATCCAGGTGTCGATCGGCAAGCAGAGCCAGGACATCTCGCAGGGTGTGAACACGGCCATCGAGCAGCGCTCGGATGCCTCGCACGACCCGCTGGACGCCCAGGGCGCCGGTGACCAGGGGCTCATGTTCGGCTACGCCACCAGCGAGGCCACCTCCATGATGCCGCTGCCGATCGAGTTGGCGCACCGCCTGGCCGAACGGCTGACCGGCGTGCGCAAGACCCACGAGCTCCCGTACCTGCGGCCCGACGGCAAGACCCAGGTCACCATCGAATACGACGGTGATCGACCGGTCCGCCTGGACACCGTCGTGGTCTCCACCCAGCACGCCGAGGGCACAAGCATCGACGGCATGCTCGCACCGGACATCCGCAAGTACGTGGTGGAGCCGGTGCTGGCCGAGGTCGAGGGCATCGACGTGTCCGACGCCCGCCTGCTCGTGAACCCGACCGGTCGCTTCGTGACCGGCGGCCCCATGGGCGACGCCGGCCTCACCGGCCGCAAGATCATCGTCGACACCTACGGGGGGATGGCGCGGCACGGCGGCGGTGCCTTCTCCGGCAAGGACCCGTCGAAGGTCGACCGCTCCGCTGCGTATGCCATGCGCTGGGTCGCCAAGAACGTGGTCGCCGCTGGCCTGGCGACGCGCTGCGAGGTCCAGGTGGCCTACGCCATCGGCAAGGCGCACCCGGTCGGGCTGTTCGTTGAGACCTTCGGCACCGGCGTGGTGCCGGACCCGCAGATCCAGGATGCCGTGCAAGCGGTCTTCGACCTGCGTCCGGCCGCCATCATCCGCGACCTCGACCTGTTGAACACGGATGTCGTGCGCTATCGACCCACCGCGGCCTACGGCCACTTCGGACGCACGGATGTGACGTACAACCGGATCAAGCCCGGCGCCTCCGATCAGGTGGAGTCGGCGCTCTCGATCTTCACCTGGGAACGCACGGACCGCGCGGCCCTGCTCGCGCGGGCCATCCGCGGCTGATCGATTCGCGACCTCCGCGGCCCGACTCCTCCGACCTCCAGCGGGCCCCGGTGTCGGCCGATTGCGGCAGACTCTCCGCGTGATCGCCGCCGTTGCCGTTGATGTGCCCTTGCCGCACCTCGACCGCACCTTCGACTACCGGGTTCCCCCGGAGATGGAGGAGCGGATCGCGGTCGGCGTGCGCGTCCGGGTCATGTTCTCCGGGCGCCTGGCCGCGGGTGTGGTCATGGCGTTGCACGATGACGTGAGCCACGCCAGGGCCGACATCCGGGCCGTCGTGTCCGAGGTCGTGGTGCTGTCACCCGGCCTGGCGGATGTGGTGCGGGCGGTCGCCCACAGGTACGCGGCCAGCTTCGTCGACGTCCTGCGCTTCGCGCTCCCGCCACGGCACGCCCGAACCGAGGCCGCAGCACTGCAGCAGGCGCCGCTTGCGGACGGTGCCGGACGCGCACTCGAAGGGCCCCTGCTCGAGCTGCGGGGTCTGACGGCCTTCCTCCGGCGTGCCGCCGCGGGCGAGGCGCCGGCGGCCTGCGTCGCCCTGCCGACCTCGTTGGACCTGCATGGCACGGCAGCCGCGCTCGCCCTGGCCGCCCTCAGGGGCTCCTCCGTACTCGTGGTGGCTCCGGATGCCCGGGACGTCGATCGCATCACGGCAGCCCTGACGGCGCAGGGGGCGACGCCCATCGTCATGCGTGCCGGTGACGGGCCAGTCGCCCGCCAGCGGGCGTTCACCACGATCTCGCGAGCGCAACGCTGTGTCGTCGTGGGCACTCGCCTGGCCGCCTTCGCCCCCCTGCTGGGACGGGCGGTGTGCATCGTGGTGGGTGATGGCCACGACTCCCTGGTGGCACAACAGACGCCGGGCTGGCACGCCCGTGAAGTGGCACTGGCCCGTGTGCGCACGCAGCAATGGGCGGCGCTGTTCGTCGGCCATCACCGTTCGGTGGAACTGCAGCAACTCGTCGGCGCAGGAGCGGTCAAGGCCCTGAGTTGGAGTACCGAACAGTGGCGCGCGCTGAGCGTGCGTTGCGAGTCGGTACCCGAGCGATACGAGGGGGCCGATCCGCTGCTGCAGCACCTGCGCCTGCCGCCCAGTGTGTTCAGGGCCATCAGGGAGAGCCTGGGGCAGGGACCGGTGCTGCTTTCCGTGGCGCATGGGGGCTACGTCACGAGCGTGCGCTGCGGTCAGTGCCGTGAGACCGCGACCTGCAACGAGTGCTCCGGCCCCGTGCGGGTGCGCGCGGCGGGCGAACAGCCACGTTGCGCGGTCTGCGGCAACGGGCGCTGGACCTGCCCGTGGTGCGGCGCCACACGCGTGGCCTTCCGCACGCTGGGCGTCGAGCGGACGCGCGAGGAACTCGGCAAGGCGTTCCCCGATGTGCCGATCCGGGTGGTTGACGCGGAGCACCCGCTGCTTCGAGCGCCCAGGACCGCTGAACTGCTCCTCGTCACACCGGGCATGGAACCAGACGGTCGCGTGCCCCTGGCGGTCGTGCTCGATGTCGAGGTGGTGCTGGCCCGGCACGATCTCTCGGCTTCCACGGAGGCGCTGCGCCGCTGGCGCGACGTGGCGGCCTGCGTGGCCATGGACGGTCGCCTGCTCATCGTCGGCTCACAGGCGGCGCCGGCCGTCCAGGCGCTGGTGAGGAACGACCCGGTTGCCTTCGCGGAACGGGAGCTCTCCGAGCGCCGCGCCGCTGGCCTGCCGCCCGCACTGCATGCGGCAGTGGTCGAGGTCCCCCTGGGAAACCAGGCGGCCGCGGAGATCATCGTCGAGGCCCAGGGCGCTCGCGCCCTGGGGCCGCTCGTGTCCGGGGGTACGCAGCGGTGGCTGGTCCTCCATGAGGATCTCGAAGTGCTCTGCTCCGCGGTCCGCGCCGTGGTGGGCCGTCGCAGCGCGGCCAAGACGCTCGCGGGCCTGAACGTGCGCATCGATCCGCTGGAGATCGCCACCTGAGTGCTGCCGCCTAGGATCTGCCCATGGCATTGCAGCAGGTTCGTCTCTTCGGGGACCCGGTCCTCAAGACCCCCGCGCAGGCCGTCACCGTGTTCGATCGTGAGTTGCGAACCCTGGTCCGGGACCTCACGGAGACCATGCTGGACGCTCCTGGCGCGGGATTGGCAGCGCCGCAGATCGGCGTCTCCCTGCGCGTCTTCACCTACTGCGTGGACGGCGTGGTCGGGCACCTCATCAACCCGGACCTCGACCTGTCGGATGAGCTGCAGGACGGACCGGAGGGTTGCCTCTCCCTACCTGGGCTCACCTTCGACACCAAGCGGGCCATGCGCGTTGTGGCCAAGGGCATGGACATGCATGGCGAGCCGGTCACCATCGAAGGTTCCGAGCTGCTGGCGCGCGCTGTGCAGCATGAGACGGATCACCTCGACGGCATCATCTTCATCGATCGCCTCGATGCCGACATGCGCAAGGAGGCGATGCGCGCCATCCGCGAGAGCGAGTGGTTCGGCGCCGACACGCAGGTGCGATTGAGCCCGCACGCCGTGACCCCCGGCCTGGGCTGATGCGCATCGCCTTTGCGGGAACCCCCGAGGTCGCCGTCCCCTCGCTCAGTGCGCTGCTTGACGCGGGCCACGACGTGGTCGCAGTGATCACGCGCCCGGACGCGCCGGCGGGCCGGGGTCGGAGCGTGCGACCATCGCCCGTTGCGGTCTTCGCCTCCGCGCGGGACCTGCATGTGCTCAAGCCGGAGCGGCTCATCGAGGTTGCCGACGAACTCGAGCGGTTGGCCCCCGAGATGGTGGCGGTGGTGGCGTACGGGGGCTTGGTGCCGGCCACCATGCTGGACGTGCCCGAGTACGGCTGGGTGAACCTCCACTTCTCCTTGCTGCCCGCCTGGCGAGGCGCCGCCCCCGTGCAGCGGGCCATCATGGCCGGCGAGGACATCACGGGCGCCTGCACCTTCCGCTTGGAGACGGGCCTGGACACGGGCCCCATCCTCGGCTCGCTCACCCGGGAGATCGAGGACGACGACACCGCGGGTTCGCTCCTGGACGCCCTGGCGCGTGAGGGAGCGAAACTCCTCGCCCAGACCACCGCCTCCATCGCCTCGCTGACGCCCGTCCCGCAGGCGGTCGAAGGCGTGTCCTACGCGCCCAAGTTGGAGAAGGCGGACGCCCGCATCGTCTGGCGGCACCCCGCGCTCGCGATCGATCGCCTGATCCGCGGTTGCACACCGGAGCCCGCTGCCTGGACCGAAATCCGCGGGGAGCGCCTCGTCGTCGGCCCCATCACACCGCGCCCGGACGTGCGCGACCTGGAACCGGCCGCGGTGCGTGCATTGGCCGATCAGGTGCTCGTCGGTACGGGTTCGCACGCCATCGAGCTCGGCCGGGTGAAGCCCGCCGGCCGGACCTGGATGGACGCGGCCGCCTGGTGGCGCGGCGCCCGACTCGATGGGGGGTTCACCGATGCAGGTCGATGACGCGCGACGCGCCGCCTATGACCTCCTCTACGAAGTGGGCGTGGAACGGGCCTACGCGAACCTCGTGATGCCCCAGATCATCGACCACTATGAGCTCCGGGGTCGGGATGCAGCCTTCGCGACCGAGCTCGGTTTCGGCACCCTGCGACTGCGCGGATTCCTGGACGCCGTGCTCGCACAGTGCGCCGACCGTGAACTGTCCCGCATCGAACCCCCCGTCCTCGACGTGCTCCGCCTCGGCGCCTACCAGTTGCTGGCAATGCGGGTGCCCCCGCACGCCGCGGTGGCAACCTCGGTCGAGTTGAGTCGCCGGGTCACGCGCAACAACGCCTCCGGGCTGGTCAACGCGGTCCTGCGCAAGGTCGGCGCCCATGACCGCGAGGCCTGGCTGCCACGCATCGAGGCGGGGCTCGAGCCCGTCGCAGCACTCGCGGCGACCGCGTCGCACCCTGCCTGGCAGGTCCGTGCACTGGGCGATGCCCTCGGGACGCGCCGTGATGAGTTGCCCCTGCTGCTGCAGATCGACAACTCAGCACCACCCGTGACCCTGGTCGCCCGGCCCGGTGCCTGTGCCATCGACGAACTCCTGCAGGACGGGCGCAGCGAGCCCGGCCGATGGTCGCCCTACGCGGTGCGCATGCAGGCCGGTGCTCCCGGTTCGGTGCGCGCCGTCGTCGAGACGCGGGCGGCGGTCCAGGACGAGGGCTCGCAACTCGTCGCGCTGGCATTGGCCGCTGGGCCCATCGAGGGTCCGGATGCGGCCTGGCTCGATCTCTGTGCGGGGCCCGGCGGCAAGGCCGGGCTGCTGGCGGCCCTGCTCGCCGAGCGTGGCGGGTCGCTGACCGCCGTGGAGGTGCAGGAGCACCGGGCCGAGCTCGTGCGCAAGACGCTCCGTGCCGTGCCTGGGAGCCACCGCGTGGTGACCGCGGATGGAACCGAGTACGCCGGCAGCTTCGACCGCGTGCTCGCCGATGTCCCCTGCACCGGCTTGGGCGTCCTCCGCCGTCGGCCCGAGTCGCGGTGGCGCCGCGAACCGGGGGACGTGGCCGCGCTTGCGCCGCTGCAACGAGCCCTGCTGCGCAATGCCATCGCCTGCACCAGGCCAGGTGGACTGATCGCGTACTCGACCTGCTCACCGCACCTCGCCGAAACCGAGTTCGTGATCGATGACGTCCTCGCCGATGGCACGGTCGAGCTGGTCGATGCGCGCGCAGCTGCGCTAGCCATACCGGGGCTGCGCAATGCCGAGGAGTTCGCTCGCGTCACCGATCCCGGCCCCTACCTGCGGCTCTGGCCGCAGCGCCACGACACCGACGGGATGTTCCTGGCCTTACTGCGCCGTCGCTGAGGGATCGGCCGCCGCCGCCGGTAGCCTTCCCCTGTGCACGCGCAGATCTCCCCATCGATCCTGTCCGCTGACTTCGCTCGCCTGGCCGAGGAGTCGGCGCGCGTCGCGGGAGTCGCGGACTGGCTGCACGTGGACGTCATGGACAACCACTTCGTGCCCAACCTCACGCTGGGACTACCGGTCGTGCGCAGCCTGCTGAGGGCCGTCACTACGCCGATCGACGCGCACCTCATGATCGCCGACCCCGACCGTTGGGCCCCCGAGTACGCGGAGGCGGGTTGCCGGTCTGTCACCTTCCACGTGGAGGCCGCCGCCGACCCGCGCCGACTCGCCCGCGACCTGCGAGCGGCGGGAGCCCGCGCCGGCATGGCGCTCAAGCCGGGAACCCCGATCGACGACTACGAGGAGCTGCTCCCAGAACTCGACATGGTGCTCATCATGACGGTGGAGCCGGGATTCGGCGGCCAGCGCTTCATGGCCGACATGATGCCGAAGGTGCGCCGCACCCGGGAACTGCTCAAGGGCCGTCCGGACCTCGACGTCTGGATCCAGGTGGACGGGGGAGTGGCCGAGGACACCATCGAGCAATGCGCCACCGCCGGAGCCAACGTGTTCGTTGCCGGGAGCGCGGTCTTCTCGACGGCCGACCCGTCGCTCGCCTGCAGGAGGCTGCGGGCGCTCGCTGACCCTGCCATGGCCTCTTGGTCGCCGTGAACGACCTCGCCGCCCTCGATCGCGCGGCCTGGTTGGCCGCGCCCTGGATGACCTTCCCCAACCCGCGCGTGGGCTGCGTCATCCTCGATGACGCAGGCGAGATGGTCGGCGAGGCTGCGCATCACGCGGCCGGGGAGCCGCACGCCGAAGTGAACGCCTTGGCCATGGCGGGCGACAGGGCGCGCGGTGCGACTGCCTACGTGACCCTCGAGCCCTGCAACCACCAGGGTCGGACGGGCCCCTGCTCCGAAGCGCTCATCCGCGCCGGGCTGCGCCGGGTGGTGATCGCGGTGGCCGATCCGAATCCCCGAGCGGCCGGTGGGGCGGACGCACTTCGTGCTGCCGGAGTCAGCGTCGACTTCGTCGAGGCGCACGCCGCCGAGTCCGTGAACGAGCACTGGCTGCATGCGATGCGCACGGGCCGACCGTTCGTCACCCTGAAGATGGCCGCGAGTCTGGACGGTCGGATCGCCGCGTCCACGGGCCGGGAGACCGCGATCTCCAATGGGGCCTCGCGCGTCCGCCTGCATGCGCTGCGAGCCCGAGTTGACGCGGTGATGGTCGGCAGCAACACCGCCCGCATCGACGACCCGGCGCTGACCGTCCGCGAGGTCGACGCCCAGCGCCAGCCCCAGCGATTCGTGCTCGGCCTCCGCCAGCTGCCCGCCGATCTCCAGCTGCTGCAGGGATCCACGCCCGCCACCCAGTTGCGGACGCGTGACGTGGCGGAGGCGCTGGCCGCCTTGCAGGCGCGCGAGATCCGTCACCTGCTGCTCGAGGGAGGAGCCACCGTCGCCCGCGCCTTCGTCGATGCCGGGCTGGTGGACGAGTGCATCTGGATCACCGCGCCGACGGTCCTGGGCGACGGACCGATGGCACTGGGGACGCTCGCGCTCGAGGAGGTCCGGACGTGGCGGCGGGTGGGGACCGCGGACGTCGACGGCGACCTCTGGAGTTACCTGCGCCCGTAGTATTCCCCCATGTTCACCGGCATCGTGGAAGAAGTGGGCGCCATCATCGCGGTCGAGGAACTGGCGGACTCCCAGCGGCTCACCATCCGTGGGGAGACCGTCACCCAGGACGTGCACCATGGCGACTCGATCTCCGTGGCCGGCGTCTGCCTCACGGTGGTCGACCTCGACGGCCACGCGTTCACGGCCGACGTCATGCAGCAGACACTCGACTTCACCACGCTCGGCAAGAAGCGGGTCGGTGACAACGTCAACCTGGAACGTGCAGCACGCGTGGACTCGCGGCTCGGGGGCCACATCGTGCAGGGTCACGTGGACGGGGTCGGTACCGTGGTCGCCGTGTCGCCGTCCGAGCAGTGGACGGTGCTCGCGATCACCCCGCCGGCACACCTCATGCGCTACCTGGTGGCGCAAGGCTCCGTCACCGTCGACGGCACCTCACTCACCGTAGCCTCACTTGACGACGCGGCCACCGAGTTCACAGTCTCCCTCATCCCCACCACGCTCTCCGAGACCACGCTGGGCTCGCTCGACGTGGGTGACCACGTGAACCTCGAGGTCGACGTGCTTGCCAAGTACATCGAACGACTGCTCGGGAAGGACCACGCATGAGCGGCGCCGGAGCCCCCAGCTTCCACTTGGAGGCGATGGGCGGCGTGCGCGTGGCCATCATCGCCTCTTCCTGGCATGACCTGGTCATGGACGGGCTGGTTGCCAATGCCCTGGGCACATGTGCGGATGCTGGCGTCGACGCCACCATCGTCCGGGTGCCCGGATCCTTCGAACTCGGGGTGGCCGCGATGCGGGCCGCACGCTCTGGGCGATTCGACGCCGTCGTGGCACTCGGCGTCATCATCCGCGGCGGGACCCCGCATTTCGAGTACG
>JAJXSV010000240.1 GCA_021784375.1 Actinomycetes bacterium
CGCACGCGGCCATGAAGGCGAGCGCGCGATCGATCTCACCGGCGATGCGCTCGTAACTCTGTCCCGCTGCGGAATCGCGGACGAAGTCCTGATTCCACATGTGCACCTGGCGCAGATCGGCGTACCCGCCCTGGGTGAATGCGCGCACCAGGTTGAGAGTGGCGGCGGAAGCGTTGTAGGCACGGACCATTCGCATGGGATCGGGACGACGCGCGTCCGCATCCCAGGCCAGATCATTGATGCCGTCGCCCTTGTAGGAGGGCAGGGTGACGCCATCGCGCGTCTCGGTGGCGTTGGAACGGGGCTTGAAGTACTGGCCCGCCATACGCCCGACCTTGAGCACGGGCAGCTGTGCGCCATAGGTGAGCACGATGGCCATCTGCAGCACTGTCTGCAGGCGTGCGCGAATGGAGTTGGCGGTGTTGGCGGCAAAGGTCTCGGCGCAGTCGCCACCCATGAGCACGAAGGACTTCCCGAGTGCCACATCGCCCAAACGTTGCAGCAGGAGATCGCATTCGCCGGCGAAGACGAGCGGTGGCATGGTGCGCAGCTCTTCGAGGGCGTGTTCAAGCGCCTTCGGGTCCGGCCATTCCGGCTGCTGGACGGCCGGTAGATGGGGCCATTCGACACGGGGTTGCATCGGAAGAGTCTATCGACGGCCAAAGGGCCCGAAACGACGGTCAGTCGCCTCTCGATACCCTTGTCCCCGCACCACGAGACCGTGCCGCAGCAGATCCGAGTGAAGGGGCTTCCATGGCCATCAAGAAGGTTGCACTGCTCACTGCGGGAGGGCTTGCGCCCTGCCTCTCCTCCGCCGTCGGCGGCCTCATCGAGCGTTACACCGAACTTGCGCCCGAAGTGGAGATCATCGCCTACCGCGGCGGCTACGCCGGTCTGCTGCGCGGTGACAAGATGATCGTGACGCCGGAAGTGCGTGAGCAGGCCTCACGCCTCCACCTCTTCGGCGGGTCACCCATCCAGAACTCGCGCGTGAAGCTCACCAACGTCAAGGACTGCGTCAAGCGCGGCCTGGTCAAGGAGGGACAGGATCCGCAGCGCGTTGCCGCCGACCAGCTGGTCGCCGACGGTGTCGACGTGCTGCACACCATCGGCGGGGACGACACCAACACCGCCGCCGCCGATCTCGCGGCCTTCCTGGAGCAGAACGGTTACGGGCTCACAGTGGTGGGCCTGCCCAAGACCATCGACAACGACATCGTGCCCATCAAGCAGAGCCTCGGCGCCTGGACGGCCGCCGACGAGGGCGCCCACTTCTTCGAAAACGTGGTGTCCGAGCACAGCTCCAACCCGCACATGCTCATCATCCACGAGGTCATGGGCCGCCACTGCGGCTGGCTCACCGCCGCCACCGCACTCGCCTACCGCACGTCGCTCGACGAGCGGTTGTGGGTGGAAGGCTTCGGCGCGCCTCGCGCCAGCAGGGAGATTCACGCGGTCTACGTGCCAGAGGTTGAACTCAACCTGGAGGCGGAGGCCGAGCGCCTGGCCAAGGTCATGCAGGAAGTCGGCAACGTCAACATCTTCCTTTCCGAAGGAGCCGGTCTCGACGCCATCATCGCCAGCATGGAGGCCCGCGGCGAGGAAGTGCCGCGCGATCCCTTCGGCCATGTGAAGCTCGACCTCATCAACCCCGGCAAGTGGTTCGCGGAACAGTTCGCCCCCCTCATCGGGGCTGAGAAGGTCTTGGTACAGAAGAGCGGGTACTACGCGCGCGCTGCCGCCGCCAATGAAGTGGACCTGGCCCTGATCGCCCGCTGTGTCGACAAGGCGGTGGAGTCCGCGTTCGCGGGCGTGCCCGGACTCATCGGCGAGGACGAGGAGCAGGGCGATGAACTGCGCGCCATCGAGTTCCCACGCATCAAGGGTGCCAAGCCCTTCAAGACCGACGAGCCCTGGTTCACGCAACTGCTCAAGGAGATCCACCAACCCCAGGGGCGCACAATCGCGGCGCACTGACCCGCGACGACGAATGGCTGGTCCCCCGGAACCGGGGGCGCCAGCCATTCGTCATTTTGGTCGCTTGCTCAGTTGCTGTCGTCCTCTTCCGCGTCCGCGGCCTCCTCGGCCAGTGCGTTCTCCTCTTCGGCGGAGTCGGATGCCGCCTGCTCCGCAAGCAACTGCCGCGCCTTGGTGGCGTAGATGTCGACGTACTCCTGCCCCGAGAGTTCCTGCAGTGCATCCATCACCCGATTGGTAATGGTCCGCAGCACCACCGGGTCCTTGGCCTGCTCGGCGAATTCACTGACGTCAATGGGCTCGCCATAGGCGATCTTCACGCGCTTGATCTTGGGCCACACCTGTCCCGTGGGCTGGATCTCATAGGTGCCGATCATGGCCACCGGCACAATGGGCACGCCCGCCTCCAGCGCCATGCGGGCCACGCCGGTGCGCCCCCGATAGAGGCGGCCGTCGGGTGAGCGGGTCCCCTCGGGGTAGATGCCCAGCAGATCGCCACGACGCAGGATCGACAGACCGGTCTGGATGGCCGCTTCCGAGGCGCGGCCGCCGCTGCGATCAATCGGCACCTGTCCGACTCCGGCGAAGAAGGCCTTGCTCAATGCTCCCTTGATGCCCTTGCCCGTGAAGTACTCACTCTTGGCGAGGAAGGTGATGCGGCGCGGTGCCACCAGGGGCAGAAAGATGGAATCACTGAAAGACACGTGATTGGAGGCCAGAATGGCCGCACCCTGACGGGGGAAGTTGCGCTTGCCAATGATCTTGGGCCGGAAGAGCGTGCGCAGTACGGGACCCAGCACGAACAGTTTGAGGAACCAGTACAGCATGGGGACAAGGCTACGGCAGATCGGACGGCGGCCCACCTCGCGGCAGGAGCACAAGGGCTTTACGAGCGGGTTACTGGGCTCGGCGGCAGGCGCATGCCAGCATTGCCGCATGGCACACAACTCCGCGGTCGCAGCGTTCTCCCACGATGCCGGCCCAACGGGCATTCTCTTCTGTCACGGCTTCACGGGATCGCCCGCCTCGATGCGACCCTGGGCGGAGTTCATGGCGCGTCATGGATATTCGGTGCGGCTGCCGTTGCTGCCCGGTCACGGCAGCTCGGTACACGATCTGGCGCGCAGCACTTGGCAGCAATGGCGAGACGCGGAGCTGAACGCCTTCCGCGAGCTGCAGGCCGGCTGCGAGCGGGTCTTCATCTGCGGGCTCAGCATGGGAGGTACGTTGGCGCTGAGGCTGGCCGAGGAACTGGGCGAGCAGGTGGCGGGGATCGTTCTCGTCAACGCATCGGTGCTCACCGAGGATCGCCGGGCCGGCTTCGCCAAGCTGCTGCAGTTCGTGCTCCCGACCCTGCCGGCGATCGGCAACGACATCAAGCGCCCAGGTGGCAATGAGCATGCGTACGACCGCATGCCGGTGCGCGGCTTCGTGCAACTGCAGCAGCTGTGGGCAGTGGTACGAACCGACATCCAGCGCGTCCAGCAGCCCACACTGATGATGGTGAGCGCCGAGGATCACGTGGTGGAGCCTTCAAATGCGCAATGGCTGGCAACCCACATCCCTGCGCAGGACCTCACGTCGATCACCTTGGAGAACAGCTTCCATGTGGCCACACTGGACAATGACGATCAACTGATCTTCCAACGCGGCCTGGAGTTCATCCGACGTCTGGAGAGCGGCCCCCGTTAATTGCGCGCCAGGTCGGCAGCACCGGCGATGCCGGCGTCGTTGCCGATGGTTGCCAGCGTCACCTCTGCGAGCGGGCGATGGGCACGTGCCGTGAGGTGATCCTCAAAAGCACGTCGAGCCGGCGCCACCAGCAGTTCACCGGCGTCGCTGACGCCACCGCCGATCACGAACATGGCTGGATCGAGGACCGCCGCCAGCATGGCCATGCCGCGACCCAGCATGATGCCGACTTCCTCGAAGGCGGCCAGGGCCACAGGATCCCCGGCCTGCGCTGCCTCCGTGATGTGCTTGCCGTTCACCCCCTCCGGCGTTCCATCTCCCAGCGCCAGCAGCCGCGTCGCCTCATCGCGGCGCTTGCGGGCCAGACGACGGGCAACTCGCACCAGTGCGCTGCCGCTCGCGTACTGCTCCCAGCAGCCGTCAAGGCCACAACCACAGCGATGGCCTCCGTGCACCATCTCGAGATGGCCGACCTCCGCGGCCACGCCGAAGGAACCGCGCAACAGTTGCCCACCGCTCACCACACCACCCCCGAGACCGGTGCCGATGGTGAGCAGCACCATGTCCTGCACACTCGCACCGCCACCGAAGCGGAACTCCGCCCAGGCCGCCGCGTTGGCG
>JAJXSV010000241.1 GCA_021784375.1 Actinomycetes bacterium
AACCGGGCACACCGGCTCGCAGGCACCGCAGTCGACGCACTCGTCGGCCTGGATGTACAGCATGCGGTCGCCTTCGTAGATGCAGTCGACGGGGCATTCCTCGATGCAGGCCTTGTCCTTCACATCGACACAGGCTGCCGTGATGACGTACGTCATGGACCCTCCCAGGATTCGCGGCCCATTCTGCACCAGCACGGGCACCCCTGCAGCGCGGGGTCCACGCGTCAGGCGGTAGGCGTGTCCGTCGGTACGACCGTCGGCACCACGCTGGCGGTGGGCCCGGGCGCAGCGGTGGCGCTGGGGCTGCTGCTGCGCGGGGGCGCGGGAACACAGATCACGCGGGGCGAGGGGCTGTAGCTGGTCTGGTGGGCCTCCCGCTTCACCTCCACCCCCGCCCGGGTGAAGGTGCGCCAGGTGGTGATGCGGAAGCCGATCATGCCCTCCTGCTCGTGGCAATCGGGTGCACTGCTGCGGATGGTGGGGTAGGGCTGCTTGTCGGTCCAGGGACCGAATACGGTGCCGATGGAGTCCCACTGCCGGCTGCCCCAGATGAACACCTCCACCGAGGAGGGGTGCAGCTTGGTGGTAATGAACACGGCCCGTCCCAGGTTGTTCTCGAAGCGCATATCGAAGCTGCCCCAGGACACGGTCGCCTCACGTCCCGCTGGATAGCGCGAGATGTAGATCGAGTGCGCCCGGTGCTCGATGAACTTCATACCCGCGAACCACGCGGCGTTGTACATGGCCGTCGTCATGGTGCTCACCGCCCCACCCTGCTCCATCACGAAGACGCCGTTGGGCCCGATGATCCAACCCGCGGTGTAGCCGTTCTCAGGGGTTCGTTCCTTGATGGTGTCGTTCATGGAGAACACCTGACCGGGCCGAAGAATGGTGCCGGAGATGTATCTGGCCGCGCGCCCGATATTGGTGGCACGGTAGGCGGCGGCCGGAAAGTCCTGGCGGTACGACGACACCAGTTCGTGGATGCCGAGCGCGTTGGCGTCGGCGGTGGTGAAGGCGGGCATGATGACCGCCGGGTGCAGCTGCACGCTTCGCGCGGCGCCGCTGTCGGCGAGCACGGAGGCCACATCGTCGGCCAACGATTGCGGCGTCACCTGGTAACCGGCGCGTGCCGGAACCACCGTGACGCTGTCGTTGACGATCCTGAAACGGGCATCGGCCGCAGGGCGTACGAGCTGGAAGATGGCGGCGTCCACCGCGTGTGCCAGCAATTGGGCGTCAATGGCGGTCCCGGTGTCCGTCACGCTGACAGCCGCCGTCAGCTGGGCTGCGGAAATGGTCGAGGTGATGGTCTCGCCGCTTGGCAAGCCCAGATGCACCACGACCGGCTGGGCCAGGTTGACCTGTGTGCCCGGCTGGTTCGGCGCCGTCGGCGCCGTCGGCGCGGTCGGCGCGGCAGTGTCGGGAGGCAGGGCAGCCGTGGCCGACACGGTTTCGGCGGGTGACAACACCGGCGTCGCCGCATGCACCAGACCGATGGCCTGGATGATGCCCACGATGGTACCGGCGCCGACGAGCAGCAGCCCCCCGAGGAGCAGGCGGCGACTACGCGATCCCAGCAAAGAGGTCGGTTTCACGACCCTCCCCCGCGCGCACACCCTTCACACCCCGGAAGTACTCGATGCCGAGCGCCTTGGAACCGAGGTTGTTGGAGAGCGCGAAGAAGCCGTTCTTGACGTCGATCTGCGTGGCGTGTTCTCGCAGCGCAGCCAGCTTGTGATCGAGGTAGTCGGTGGCGTCGATCTCCGTGGTTACGAATTCGTCCGGCGTGGCCATGGGCAGGTCATCAGCATCCCGGGAGGCGAAGGGGCTGTCCGAGCCCTGCGCTCGGAGGGCCTCAATGCCTGCACGCATGACGCTGCGCGGGAAGGCGGTCCAGTAGATCTTGCTGATCTCCCAGGGCAGGCCCAGTTCCGGCCGGAACGAGGGCACCGCAGCGAGCAGTTGCGCATACATGGCCACGCGGTGGGCCTGGATGTGGTCGGGGTGGCCGTAGCCGCCGAAGTCGTCGTAAGTGACGAGCACCTGCGGCTTGACTTCCCGAATGACCTCGACCAGGTAGGCAGCCGCGGTGAGCAGATCAGCGCGCCAGAAGCAGTCGGGGCGATCGTTGGGAGGTGTACCGACCATGCCGCTGTCCCGGAAACGGCCCGGTCCACCCAGGAAGCGGTGATCGGTGACGCCCAGTTGCCGCATGGCCCTGGCCAACTCCTCGCGACGGTGTTCGCCCAGGGTGTCATCGGCATGCGCGGCCAGATGCGCGAGATCGTCGATGAGGATTTCACCCTCCTCACCGGAGGTGCAGGTGATGAGCGTGACCGCCGCACCCTCCGCGACGTACTTGGCCATGGTGGCACCGGATCCGATGGTTTCATCGTCGGGGTGCGCGTGGACGAGAAGCAGTCGACGTGTCATGTGCGGCAGCCTAGCCATTCGGCGCGCCGCAGCGACTGCGGTTGAAGGCCCCGGGCCGAACGCGCAGGATGACCCCATGCCCATCGCGCTGGATGCTGACTTCCCCCGTACCTACGCCCGTACCGATCGCTTCCGGCGAGGCCTGCCACGCACCTTCGAGGTGACCGATGAGCATGTGACCTTCCTGCGCTCGTCCGGCCCCTTCGACGCGCAGTTGAGCCTGTGGCGCTTCGAGTTGGAGTCCGGTAGCGAGCAGTTGCTGGTGGCAGCGGACTCGCTCCACGCGGATGATGCCGATCTCCCCGCCGCCGAGCGCGCCCGCCGCGAACGACTGCGCGAGAGTGGCGCCGGCATCACCGGTTACTCGCAGAATGCGCACGGGGATCGCATCGTGTTTGCCGTCGGTGGGGTGCTCTGGTGCTGGGACGCGTTCGGCCTGCGCAGCATCGAGACGGATGGGGCCGTGTTCGATCCCCGACTGGACGCCGCTGGCGAACTGGTGGCCTGCGTCATCGACGGTGGCGTGCAGGTGCTGCGCTTCGCCGACGGCGAGCCCGTCTTGCGCATTGCCCGCGATGGCAGGACCGTGGGCAGTGCCGACTTCGCAGCGGCCGAGGAGTTGAGCCGCTATCGCGGCCACTGGTGGTCACCCGACGGCACCTCACTGCTGGTGGAGGTTGTCGACGAATCGATGGTGCCGGTATGGCGCATCGCCGATCCCACCTTCCCGGAACGGGAGCCGCGCGAGCATCGCTACCCGCACGCCGGCGCCCACAACGCGGAATGCTCGCTGCTGCTGGTTGACATCGCCTCCGGTGCGGAGCGCGAAATCCCTTGGGATCGCTCGCTTTTCGAGTACCTGGTGGCAGTGCAGTGGAGCAAGTACGGGGCGCCGCTGATCACCCTCGCCAACCGCGAACAGAACCGTTTCGAAAGCTTCGCGCTGAATCTCGAGGGGGCCACGCTGCATTCGGTGCTGGTCGCCACTGGCCAGCCCTGGGTGGAGGTGAGCATCGGCGCGCCTGCCTGGTTGCCTGATGGACGTCTGGTGCACATCCTCGAGGACCGCGAGGCGGATGCCCGGAGACTCGCCATCGACCATGTGTGCGTGACACCTGAGGATTTCCAGGTGGCAGGGCTCGTGCACGTCGGCGAGCACGGCGTCGTGGTCGTGGGCGGCACGGATCCGCGCACCCTCATCGCGCTGCACATCGACCTCGAGGGCACGGCCACACCGCTCTCGTACGGCTTCTCCTACAGCCAATTCGCAAGTAATGGCAAGGTCCATGTGCGCTCCATGCTCACCGCCACCTCCACCCGCCGACAGGTCGAGGTGATGCGCGGTGATGCCGTCATCGGGCACATCGAGGTGCTCGCCGAGCGCGCCTTCATGAAGGCGCCGGAGTTCGAGGTGCTGGCCGGACTCAACGCCGTGGTGCTGTGGCCGGAACACGGTTTCGAAGGACGTCTGCCCATCGTCATGGCGCCCTATGGTGGGCCGCACCATCTTGAGGTCATCGCCGCGGCCGGCGCCTTCGCCGAGGACCAGTGGCTGGCCAACCAGGGTTTCTGCGTCATCATCGCCGACGGCCGGGGCACACCAGGGCGCGGCCTGGCCTGGGAACACGCGATTGCGCACAGGCTTGCCGCCGTGACCCTGGAGGATCAGGTGCTCGCCCTGCAGGCCGCGCTGGAGCAGTTCCCTGATCGGCTCGACGCATCGCGGGTGGGAATCCGCGGCTGGTCCTACGGCGGCTACCTCACCGCTTTGGCCCTGCTGGCCCGGCCTGACCTCTTCCA
>JAJXSV010000242.1 GCA_021784375.1 Actinomycetes bacterium
TGACTCGATCCTTGACGACCTGCGCCGTGTCGCTGCGCTCATGCCCAGTGAACCACTGACGCGCGCCAAGTACGACAAGTTCGGTCGCGCCGACTCTTCAACCGTGGTACGCCGCTTGGGAGGCTGGGCGCGGGCATTGGAACGCGCGGGATTGCAGGCCCAAAGTCTGGGCAAACGAACTACGGACCGGATGCGCGATCAACCCGGAAGGTCGCTCACGCAAGCCGATGTGGTTCTTGAACTTCAGCGCATCGCCCAACTGCTTTCCCGATCCACGCTTCGCCGGGTGGATCTACGCGAGCATTCCAACCTCGTGAGTGAGAAGGTCCTTCGCAATCGATTCGGATCATGGGCCGCGGCTCTGGAAGCCGCGGGACTCAGCCTTTCGGCGCGCGGAAGGCGCTGGACAGATACGGACTACACCGAGAACCTCCTCGCCGTCTGGACGCACTATGGCCGCCCTCCAACCTTCGCTGAGATGGACCTGCCGCCTTCGCGCATCTCGTCGGGCGCATACGCGGCGAAGTACGGAACTTGGGGTAGCGCCAAGCTTGCTTTCACCCAGCAGATAGGTGCGGATCTCGCCGTCGTCAGCGAAACACCTGACACCGCACAGACTGCAAGTAATCCAAGACAACCCAAGCCAAGGCAGGAGGACTCTCGTCACATTCCCTTGGGCATTCGCTACCAAGTCCTCCGACGAGACCGATTCCGATGCGTCGCCTGCGGGCGCTCGCCGGCGACGGATGTGGCCTGCGTACTGCACGTTGACCATGTGCTCGCGTTTGCGCGTGGGGGCAAGACGTCAATCGACAACCTTCAAGTCCTTTGCGAATCGTGCAATTTGGGCAAGGGCGACCGATAGCGGGCCGGCGCAGTTACAGCTCCCTCGCTGGCCGGGGGGATGTATTTGGAGTTGCTGACTGAGCTTGACGAGCTGTGTGAGCAACTGGCCCACGCCTCTCGCGGCTGCATGCACCAGCGCCACGTCACCGGGCTGAACGACGAAGGTGTCCGTGGCCAGGTAGTGCGCGGTCACGCCCTGCATGAGCAGCGCCACAGCCGTCACGTCGTCGACGTCGTCCGGCAGCGGCACCACCTTGTCGGCAGCGGACGACGACAGTTCGCATACGGGCAAGGCTATTCGTCGTACAACAGCGAAGGGCCGCGAGCGTTGTGCTCGCAGCCCTTGCTGGGTGTTGCCGATGGATCAGGCGTTCGGCGTTGTGCCGCTTGTGCCCTGACGGTGACCACCATGCCGGCCCTGGCCTCGATGTTCACCCATACCGCCTCTGCGACCACCGTCCGGGCCCATGCCCCACTCGGGGTGCATGCCCCGTTCCGGGCTCATTCCACGGGCGGGGAAGGCGGCCAGCGCCGCATTGACGGCGTCGGCTTGCGCCTGAGACAACGTGCCTGCGGTGACCAACTGGGCAACAGCCGCCTTGCCAATGGCCGCCCGGTCGATGGGATTGGCCTCCAGCCAGGTGTGCAGCGCGCTGCGCTGGGCAATCGTCCAGCTGGCGAAGATGAGATGGTCATGCATCCGCATGGGGGCTGTGGCCGACGGCAGTGCCGCGGTTGCCGCATCGGCGAGAGCCTGGGTGATCGTGTTGTTGGCGACCAGCGCGGCGAGCGCCGCCTTGAAATTGGCTGTCTCTGCAGAGTGCATGGCGGTGCGGGTCGCGGTCTCCACCGCATCGGCGTTGGCCTGGGTGATGGTGCCGGCAGCCACAAGTGCCGCCAGCGGACCCACATGGTGCCTTGGCAGGCCGTGCATTTGGCGTGAGTGGATGTTGGCCTTGGTGGATACCGACTTGTTGGAGGCGAAGGCGGGGGCCGTGGAGGCAGCGAGGGCAGCGATGACGAGGCCGCTTGCCGCGATCTTTGTACGGGTGTTCATTGGTTCACCGTTCCTTTCGGTCGTTCCGAACGCTGCCATGGCAACATCTGCGGAGCCGGCAAGGAACTTCCATGGTTCGTCCAGCAATTGCAAGAAGTCGAACAGGGCCTGTGAATCCATTGTGAGGCCGTCGCATTCGCACCCCATGAACGTCCAAGCGACACCGCGTCGCTACGGCAAATCGGGAACCTGTCAGGCTTCGCCACATGGCTCAGTACATCGAAGACCTCTCCTCGCTCATCACCGTCAATCAGCAGGCGACCGTGTCGCGCACGGTTATGACCAACGAAGGCGCACGCATTGTCCTGTTCTCCTTCGACACCAACGAGGAATTGTCCGAGCACACCGCAGCCATGCCGGTTCTCATCACCGTGCTGGACGGTGCCCTGGAGATCACCGCAAGCGGTGGCACGCACACGCTGCGTGCCGGTGGTGTCATCACCATGGCCGCCCGTGAGCCTCACACCGTGCTCGCGCTGGAACCGACGCGAATGATGCTCGCCATGCTCGATCCGCGGGCCAAGGCCCCGAGCGCCTGAAGCTGCAGACCGCAGCGATTACGCTCGGTCGCGACCGAGGGGGTCATTGGTGCGCCGTTTTCAAGGGATCTTCATCGTTGCAGTAGTGGTGCTGCCGGCGATCATCGCCCGCGTCACCGCGGCCACGCCTGCGCCCTTCGTGTCGCTGCTCATGTTCGGCGCGGCCGTCGTGGGCGCATCGTTCATGCTGGCCTGGGCGGCGGAGACCGCGGAAATGGACATCGCTGGTGGTCTCGCCATTGCGGTGCTGGCGCTCATTGCAGTGCTGCCCGAATATGCCGTCGACCTGTACTTCGCATACACGTCAGGGCATGACCACGCGTACGCCGCCTACGCCGCCGCCAACATGACCGGTTCCAACCGCCTGCTCATGGGCCTGGGCTGGCCGCTGGTGGTCTTGCTGGGCATCATGGCTGCCCGCAAGACGTCCACCCCCATGGTGGCACTGGAGTTGGAGTCCGGAAGTCGCGTAGAACTGGGATTCCTGATGGTCGCTGGCATCATCGCCTTCGTAGCGCCCATCGCCTCCAGCATCACCGTGCCATTGGCGGTCGCGCTGCTTGCATGGTTCGGTTACTACCTCTTCCGCGTCGCACAGGGTGAGGTGGAGGAGCCGGAACTGATCGGGCTCTCCGCCAGCCTGGCCATGCTTCCCCCGCGCACGAGGCGCATCGCCATCGTCAGCATGTTCACCGTCGCGGCCATCGTCATCCTGCTCAGCGCACAGCCCTTCGCGGACAGTCTGGTGGCCACGGGCAAGCAATTCGGAATCGACGAGTTCCTGTTGGTGCAATGGCTGGCACCGCTGGCTTCCGAAGCACCGGAGTTCATCGTCGCCATCGTCTTCGCCGTTCGTGGCAACGCGGCCAACGCCGTGAGCATGCTCATTTCCGCCAAGGTCAATCAGTGGACGCTGCTCATCGGCTCCCTGCCGATCGCGCGTGCCATCGGCGGAGGAGGCTGGAGTGGCCTGCCGCTCGACTCGCGTCAGTTCGAGGAGATCCTGCTGACGGCAGCCCAGACACTGATGGGGGTCGCGCTCATTCTGGCGCTGCGCTTCTCTCGAACCAGCGCCTGGCTGCTGCTCGGGTTGTTCGTCATCCAGTTCGCGGTGCCGGGCACCACTGGACGTCTCGCCATCTCTGCGCTGTACGGCGTCATCGCACTGGGTGCCTTCATCAAGAAACGCGACCACATCCTGCCCACCCTGCGCGCCCCCTTCGCCAGCGCCTGACGACACGCGCCAGAGCCGGCAGCAGCAGATTTGCTTGTCCGTGCACGGGAAACCTGCCGTGAAGGCAGATTTCCTTGTCAGGGAAGGCGCCGGTGCCCGACTCGGGTCAGCGTTCGCTGCGCCGCTGCCAGCGGAAGAGCGTCGACGCCATCACCATGGAAATCACGAGCCAGAGCAGCAGCACGGCCGCTGTACGCCCGACTTCGAAGCTGCCGGTGGTCTCCAAGGACGCGGCCTGGCTGGGCATGAAGACGCTGCGCATCCCCTGGGTCAACCACTTCAATGGGAACAAGGCCGCAAATTGCTGCATCCAGTGAGGAAGATCCCGGAACATGAAGTAGACGCCGGAGGTGAACTGCAACACCAGCACGATCGGCGACACCACGGTTGAGGCTGTGCGGCCAGATGACGGCACAGTCGAGAAGGCGATCCCCAGCAATGTGCAGGAGACGAGGCCGAGTACCGAGATCCAGGTGAAGCGCCACCAGGTGTCGAAACCAGTCGGGATGTTGATGCCGTAGAAGGCGACACCGACGGCGATGAGTACGGC
>JAJXSV010000243.1 GCA_021784375.1 Actinomycetes bacterium
CCACGTGGAAGCTGGCGCCGACGCCGATGGGCCCGGTGCCTGATCGGCGAGCGGACAACATCTGCGTGTTGTACAACGGTTCATGTTCCTCGTCCGCGACGAAATCGAAGACCTCGACGATGGGACGTTCGATATCGACGGACCCCGTGATGCGCGGCATGGCGGCCCCTTACCGGTAGCGCAACGCTGACGGGGCCATCCAAGACCTGCCGCTGCCAACTGGCAATGGGAGGAAGGCCCAAGCGGGCGCCGCAAGCCGTTCGTGGGCGCGGGGGGACCTGTTGCATCGTCATCTGACCTAAAGCCTTTGCCCGCCTCCACCCGCCAAGTACGGTGCGCGGCATGTCCTTGCTCCGCGTCAGCGGCATCTCGGTACGCATCGGAGGATTGCAGATCCTCGACGATGTCTCCCTTGATGTCCCCGAGGGCCGCATCGTGGGACTGATCGGTCCCAATGGCGCAGGCAAGACGACCGTGTTCAACGTCATCAGCGGATTCGTGGCGCCGACCGCCGGTCACATCGAGTGGCGCGGCCGCAGGCAACAGTGGCAGCCGCACGATCTTGCGGGTGCCGGTATCGCGCGCACCCTGCAGGCGGTGGGCCTCTTCGACTCCCTGAATGTGTTGCAGAACGTGGTGCTGGGCGCGCAGCGCGAGCAGCACACCGGTGCCGGCTCCTTCCTGTCGTCACCGCGCATGCGCCGCCGGGACAGCGAGTTGCAGGGACGGGCGCAGTCCCTGCTCGAGCAGTTCGGTGTCGCAGATGCCGCCTTGCGCATGCCTGCCGATCTTCCGTACCCGACTCGTAAACGCGTGGCACTGGCGCGTGCTCTGATGTCCGACCCGGAACTGGTGATGCTCGACGAACCGGCGGGTGGGATCTCGGCCGCCGATATCGCGGAGTTGTCCACCTTGGTGCGTGCCATGAAACCCGAACGCAGCGTGCTGGTGGTGGAGCACCACATGGACTTCGTCATGGGCGTGTGCGATCACATCTACGTGCTTGATGCCGGCCGACTCATCGCCGAGGGCGACCCCGCCAGTATTCGTGACAATCCCGCAGTGCGCGTGGCCTATCTGGGTGAGGCGGCAGCATGACCTTGTTGCTCGAGGGCGTCACCGTGAGTTTCGGCGCCATGCACGCCTGTGAGCAGGTCTCGCTCGTCGCCCCGCCCGGTCGTGTCACGACGGTGGTTGGAGCCAATGGAGCAGGAAAGTCAACGCTGCTTCGCGCCTGCGCCGGCTTGGTGCGGCTGCACAGCGGCTCCATCGCACTCAACGGCGTGGACCTCGCAGGGGTGGCGCCGGCGGAGCGTGTGCGTCTGGGGCTGGGCTTCGTGCCTGAAGGCCGTGCCACCATCGGGGAGCTCAGCCTCGAGGAGAACCTGCTGCTCGGCGCCCTCACTCGTCCTGCTTCGAGCGTGCGCGGTCGGCTCGATGCCATGTACGACCTCTTCCCTGCACTCCGGGGACGTCGGCGCCAGCGCGCGGACACGCTGAGCGGCGGTGAACGACAGCAACTGGCGATTGCCCGAGCCCTGATGGCCGAACCCCAGGCACTGCTGCTCGACGAGCCAAGCCTGGGTCTGGCTCCGCTCGTGGTGGCACAGATCCTGGAACTGGTGAACCACCTTTCCAAGCAGACGTCGATGTGCATCCTGCTGGTGGAGCAGAACGCGGCCAAGGCGCTGCATATGTCCGATCATGCCTACGTGCTGTCGTTGGGCCGCGTCGTGGCGGAGGGCCCGGCCCGCGAGCTGGCCTCGGATTCACGCCTGCTTCACGCCTACCTCGGGGTGGCGTGATGCAGTTCATCAACACCCTGCTCTCGGGACTGAGCAGCGGCATCGTCTACGGGCTCATCGCCTTGGCCGTGGTGTTCGTGTGGCGATCGAGTCGGGCCGTGAACTTCGCCCAGGCGGGACAGGCCATGGTCTCCGCCTTCGTGGCGCTCTCGGTTTCCCAGGCCACCGGCAGTTGGCTGCTGGGGCTGTTGGTCGCGACCGTGTCAGGCATCGTCATCGGCGGCATCGCCTACGGCCTGGTGCAACGAGCGCTCAGGCGCGAGCACGAGAGCGGGGCACTCATCGCCTCCTTGGGATTACTGGCAGTGCTGCAGGCTGCGGCCTCCATGATCTGGGGAGGCGACATACGCTCCTTCCCGGCTCCGGTCTCCACCGATGGCATCAAGATCGGTGACACCGTGTTCCTGCTGAGCCGCTACGACCTGCTCGTCATCGTGATCGCCAGCCTGCTTTCGGTGGCGCTCACGCTTTTCATGACGCGCACCCGCCTGGGCTTGGCCATGCGCGCCGCGGCCTTCAACCCGGATGTCGCCCGCATCAGCGGGGTGCGCGTATCGCGCATGCTCATGCTGGGCTGGGCATTGGCAGGCGGCATCGGAGCGGTGGGTGGGGTGCTCATCGCGCCCTTGTCCTTCCTCTCGCCCAATTCCTTCGACATCGTCATCGTGTTCGCCTTCACTGCAGCAGTTGTCGGCGGGCTTGATTCGCCGATCGGCGCCATGGTTGGTGGCATCTCGACCGGCCTGCTGATTGCCCTGGTGACGATGTACAGCGAGGCGGCGGATGCTCCCATCGCCGCACTGGTGGTGCTGGTGCTGACGCTGCTGGTGCAGCCTGCGGGCCTCTTCGGGGCACGAACGGTGCGGAGGGTCTGATGCGAACAGTCCTGCAGCGACCTTGGGGCCGGGCCGTGGCCACGATGTGCCTCATGCTGGTGTCCGCGCTGCTGTGGATGCTCGTCAACAACCGCGTCGATGCCCTGTGGAACCTGCGTCTCGCCTATGTCGCCACCTACGCGGTCGCACTTTTCGGCATGGTGGTGCTGGTGGGGCACAGTGGGCAGGTGTCGCTGGGCAATGGAGCATTCATGGCATCGGGCGGTTACGCCTTCGCGCTGGCGGTGATGCACGGCTGGCCAAGCTGGCTGGGCATGCTGGCTGCGGCAGTCGTCGGTGCTGCGGTGGGGGTGGCGGTGGGCGTGGTTGCCGCGCGCCTGAGCGGCCCCTATCTCGCGGGCCTGACGCTGGGACTCGCGGTGGGCCTGCCGGCACTCGCCAACCGCTTCCCGGACCTGTTGGGGGGTGATTCAGGCCTCTTGCTTGATGGCCCCTACCCGCCCGACCGCCTGGGCCCGGACTTCCCGCTCGAGCGTTGGCAAGCCTGGGTGGCTGGGGCTACGGCCATCTTCGTGGTGGCGTTGGTGTCCTCGCTCATCGTCTCTCCCTTGGGTCGCAGCATCCGTGCCACCCGCGACCACGAACCAGCGGCGGCACTCGTCGGTATCAATACATCGCGCACCAAAGTCATTGCCTTCGCCGTATCCGCGGTGTGTGCGGCCTTGGCGGGAGCAGTGCTCACACAGATCCTGGGACTGGCGGCTCCGGGCGCGTTCGGAATCGGCCTCTCGCTGTCACTGCTGGTCGGCACCATTGTCGGCGGACGCCAGAGTCTGGTGGGTGCCGTGATCGGCGCGCTGCTGCTGGCGCTGACGCCGGAATGGCTCACCGCCCTCGTCTCCAACTTCGGACTTCCAGACCAGGTGGGGCTGAACCTTCCCAATCTGGTCTACGGCGGACTGCTGTTATTGACCGTTGGGCTTGCTCCGGGTGGCATTGCGAACATTCGTCGCGCCGGCGCGCGCTGAGCACTTCCGCTGGCGTTGGCAGAGGTTTACGTTCACCGAACATGGGGGCGCCCCCTGCCACCTGTTCAGCGTCGCTGGAGGTTCGTCTTGAGATTCATCCGTCCGTTGACTGCACTGGGGTCACTTGCATTGCTCGCCGGCACGGCGACTCCGGCAAGTGGCATGGTGCGAGTCCCGACCGAGACCGGCGTCACAGCGACGACGATCACGCTCGGCACCCACCTGCCTCTGACTGGCCCTGCTTCGCCCGGCTACAAGGATGTCGGTGCCGCTATCAAGGCGTACTTCGATTACGTGAACGCCAAGGGCGGCATCAATCACCGCAAGGTGAACTTCATCGTCAAGGACGACAAGTACGACCCCGCACAGACCAAGCGCGTGGTGTCCTCGCTGATCCTGCAGGACAAGGTGTTCGCCATCATGAGCGGGCTCGGTACAGCAACCCACTCCACGGTGGTGAAGGATCTCAACCGCCGTGGCATTCCGGATCTCATGGTGCTCTCCGGCTACAGCGGCTTTGCCAACGCCCACAAGTACCCGGACACCTGGCCCGG